>JADGRD010000168.1 GCA_017881285.1 Pseudomonadota bacterium
GCCCTGGGCACCGGCGCCGACATTCTTCTCGTGTGCGCCAAACTTCGTCGCGTACGTGTCGATCTGCCAAGGGTCGGCGTTGAAGAAATTGCAGTCCATCATGATGTTCGCGACGCAGCGTATCCAGTCGACAGTGGCGCCCTTCACCGACCCACCAGTGAAAGAAGACTGGTCGGGAATCACGCCGTTTCCGTCTATTGCTACGTGGAAGAAGTCGCGCCCCGCCGTCACCGAGCTATCCCAAAACGCCTTGTTGGCGGTGTCGAAGCAGGCCCACACCTGATAGAAGGCCGGCAAGATGTACGAGGCATCGGTGTTTCCCGAGCCTGAGACGAACTTGACGATGTGGTAGGTCGAATTGAAGTACTTGGTCCGGATCACGTCGAGCACCCACTGGGCCTCGGTTGCGTAGTTGTACTTCCCGGACGTGTCTCCCCAGCGAGTGTGGGCAAAGATGAGGGCGGTCGCCATGTACTCTTCGCCGTCCGGCGCTCCACCGGAGGAATTTTTCGAGCCCGAGGTCGAGCACGACCACGAGATCTCGCCGGTCCCATTCGCCATGTGCGTCTTTACCCATTTCCACAGACGGTCGAACTCCGTCTGATGGTCGAGCTGGACGGCAGTCATCATGCCGTATCCCATGCCCTCGGTGCGCACGTCGTTGTTGTAGGTATCCTTCACATACGATTCGTCCGAGCCCGGCCCGTTGAAGTAGATACTGCCCGAACCCGAGGGGCTAAAGAGCTTGGACCAGGCGGCAGCAACTTTGGCGTCGCTCTCCGCCTGGGTATGCCCCGAGAGGCTGACGAAGAGATTGGCGTACGCCGCGGGCGGCGTGCACCCATTGCCAGGAATCGTCGTCGTGGAAGGGCCGGCATCGACGCTCGTGCTGCCACCGGTTGCCTTGGTGCCGCCGGTCGAGGTCGTGCCACCATTCGCCGAGTTGCCAGCCGTCGACACCGTCCCGCCGGAGCCGACCGTGCCACCGGTGCTCTGCGTGCCTCCCCTCGAGGAAACGCCGCCGGTCGCCACGGTGCCGCCGGTTCCGGTCGCGCCGCCGGTGGCCGAAGTGCCGCCCGTCGTGCTGCTTCCGCCGGTGGCCGAAGTGCCGCCCGTCGACACCGATCCACCGGTCACCATCGTGCCGCCAGACGAAGTCGTGCCCTGCGCTCCTCCCGAGCTCACGGTGCCGCCAGACGAAGTCGTGCCCGCGGCTCCCCCGGTCGAAGTCATGCCGCCCGAGGCGATCGTGCCGCCCGTGACGGTTGCACCGCCGGCCGCATTGTCCCCGCCCGAGGCCGCGTCTGGTTTGCCAAGGCCACTGCCGGCGGGGCTACCACAACTCCAGATCAAGGCGCCGGACGCCAGCATGAGCAGCGAGAAAGGGAACGAGCTGGTACGCACAACGATGCTCCTTCCAGGGAGTCACGCACAGACTCCCGAACGCAAGACTCTAGCATCGCCATGGCGTTGACAACGCTTTTTGCATGGTACCTTTCATGACCTGTCGCGGCATGCGCGGTTAGTACGCCGCCTGGAGGAAGCTCATCAAGGCGCATCTTGGTGCGATCGTGGGGATGGACTTCTTCACGGCTCGGCACGCGCAACCAAGACGGCCGAGCGTCATCTCTTGGCGAGCGAGGTTCTCCTTGCCTTGCACCGCGCGAGCGATAGGCTGGAACGCGCTACCAGACACCGACAGTCCACTGTCCCATACGATTCTAAGCCAGGCGACCTAGCAGCCGTGCGCGGCTCACGGGCGGCCGGCCGACAGGGTACGAAGGGAAAGGTTCGTGCCTCCCGTGGTTGAAAAGGAATCCGGCTTGCTCACGCCTCAACAAACCTGGCTGTCCATCCTGGCGCAGCTGCCCGCCCCGCCGGTCGTCGACCTGCCCATCGCCGATGGGCTGGGCCATGTGCTGCGCGAGCCGATCCACGCGGATCGCGACCTGCCGCCCGTGGATCGCTCGGCGATGGATGGCTTCGCCGTACGCGCGGAGGATCTGGCGGCCGCACCCGTCACGCTCTCCGTCCTCGGCGAGGTCGCCGCAGGCTCGGCCGCCGCGCCGAGCATCCAGGAAGGCGCATGCGTCCGCGTCTACACCGGCGCGAACCTTCCTCCGGGGACGAATACCGTGGTCAAAATGGAGGACACGCGCGCGGCCGGCCCCGATCGTGTCACCTTCGAGCGACCCGAGCGCAAGGGCGCGAACCTCTGGCGCGCGGGCGAGAATGCCCGTCGAGGCGACCAGCTCGTGCCGGCCGGCACTGTCCTCGGCGCCCTTCATATCGGCCTGGGCGCGGCGGTCGGCAGCACCCGGGTGAGGGTTGCCAGGAAACCCAGGGTGGCGCTCCTCATCACCGGACGTGAATTGCTGCCTCCGGAAGCGGCCGTCGGCAGCCACCAGGAGCGCGACGCCAATGGACCGCTGCTCGCCGCGGCGCTGAGCGAAGGAGGCTTCGCCCTGGTATCCGCCGACCGCGTGACCGACGACCCCGAGGCCATCGTGGGCAGGTTGCGCGTGGCCCTGGCTACCGCAGATGCCGTGGTGACCAGCGGTGGTGTGTCGGTCGGCGCCTACGACTTCATGCCCGCGGCAGCGGAGGGGGTGGGCGCGCGCATCATCGGGCACGGCGTGGCCATGAAGCCGGGCAAACCCTTCCTTTTCGCGATGGCGCCCGGGGGCCAGCCCATCTTCGCGCTGCCAGGCAACCCCTTGAGCGCGGTCACCTGCTTCCACGAATTCGTGCTGCCGGCATTGCGGCGCATGGCGGGCTTTCCCGAGGAAACCTGCCAGCCGCTGGTGCGCGCACGCCTGCAGGTGAACATCACCGGCGAGCTCGGACCCGAGCGCCGTCTACCGGGCCGGCTGGCGTGGACCGCGGCGAGTCCGGTGGTCGCGCCGGTGCCCTACCACAGCTCGGCGGATCTGGTGGCTTCCGCGCGTGCCGACGGCAGCATCGTCGTGCCTTCGGGCGTGCGCGAAATCGTCGCCTCGACGCTGGTCGACTTTCGGCCGTGGCGGAGGTTGCCATGATGACAACGCCCGCCGCGCCTCGGCTGACCTTGCGCATTTCCGTGACCGAACGATGTCAGATGCACTGCCTTTACTGCCGGCCCCGGCCCACGTTCGAATCAGGCGCGCCGTCCGACGTCGTGCAAGCCAAGGACATGGTTCGCTTCGTGGAAGTAGCACGCCAAACCATGGGCGTCGCGAAGGTCCGCTTGACGGGCGGCGAACCCCTGATCCGCCGAGACCTCGTCGCATTGGTCGCGACGCTGGGGCAGCTCGCGCTTCCCGACCTCGCGCTCACCACCAACGGCCAACGGCTGGCGGCACTGGCCCGGCCATTGCGCGCCGCCGGCCTTCATCGCATCAACGTGAGCCTCGATTCTCTCGATCGGCACACCTTCGCGCGCCTGACCCAGGAGGCCGAGCTCGCGCCCACCCTCGATGGCATCGAAGCAGCATGCGCGGCGGGGCTGGGCCCGGTTCGCATCAACACCGTGGTGATGCGCGGGATCAACGACCACGAGGTCGAGGCGCTCGTCGCCTTCGCCCTCGCTCGCGGTTGCGAACCGCGCTTCATCGAGCTCATGCCATCCGGGCTCGCCACCGCGGACTACCAGCGCTGGTTCATGCCGTCGGCCGAGCTCCGCGAGCGTCTGGCCAGGGCCTTCGACCTGACCCCGGAGGCACCTGTCCCGGGCGCCTCCAGCCGTCGCTGGCGCGTGAGCGGCGCCGCCTCTGCCGGCATGGTGGGATTCATCTCTCCTCGCAGCCAGCCCTTCTGTGCCGGCTGCCGCCGCCTGCGTCTGACCGCGGATGGTCGCCTGCTGGGCTGCCTGGGGCGCAGCGACTACATCCGCATCATGGGCCTACTGCGCGCAACGGATGCCGGTGGCGACGAGCGCATCGCCGCCGCCCTCCATGTCGCGCTCGGCCGCAAGCGCGGCGCGGGTGCCTTTGCCGTGGCCATGCCGATGTCATCGGTGGGGGGCTAGCCCAGTGCGGCCGCGCGACCCCAAGCGAAAGAAATGTGACGTGTGACATGCCCAGACCACGCCCGAGCCTCTCGCATATCGACTCGACCGGCCGCGCCCGCATGGTCGACGTGACGGAGAAGCAACCGACGCCGCGGCTGGCGCGGGCGCAGGCCAGCGTGCGGCTTGGTCGCAAGCTCGCGGCCCGCATCCAGAGGTCCGGCGCGCTCGCCAAGGGCAACGTGCTTGAAACCGCGCGACTGGCGGGGATTCAGGCCGCGAAGCACACCGCGACGCTCATCCCTCTGTGCCACCCACTGCCCCTCGATGTCGTGGAGGTTCACGTCGAGATCGTGGGTGAACGAGCCGTCATCGAGACGCTGGCCCGCGCTCGCGCCGCCACCGGCGTCGAGATGGAGGCCATGACCGCGGCCGCGGTGGCCGCCTTGACCGTCTACGATATGTGCAAGGCCGCCAGCAAGGGCATCAGCATCGAGGTCGTCCGCCTGCTCGAGAAGAGCGGCGGTCACTCCGGGCACTGGCGCAAGAAGGAGTCGAGCCGTGGCCGGACGGATTGAGGCGATCTGCACCAGCGTACGGACGGGCATGCCCAAGACACCCGTGCAGGCGGTGCAACTGCGTGCCCATCATGGCATCGACGGCGACGCCCACGCTGGTCCTGGGCATCGTCAGATCAGCATTTTGGGATGGACCGAC
The DNA here is from genome assembly GCA_017881285.1 of Pseudomonadota bacterium. Classification (GTDB taxonomy): domain Bacteria; phylum Myxococcota_A; class Polyangia; order Fen-1088; family Fen-1088; genus Fen-1118. The sequence goes on from JADGRD010000168.1 coordinate 4,703, forward strand.
CTCGAAAGCTTCAAGCGCACGAGCGGCATGGCTGTGGTCGCCGGCGCTTTCGCCGAGAACCTGGTCATCTCCGGCCTGGAGCTCGGCGCCCTGGGACTCGGCAGCCGCTTGCGGGTGGGTGCCGGCGCCGTTCTGGTGCTCACCCAACTCGGCAAGCGATGCCACCACCGCTGCGCCATCTACCACCAGACCGGGGACTGCATCATGCCGCGTGCGGGTCTCTTCGCGCGCGTGCTCGCGAGCGGCAGCCTGGCGGTGGGAGATGCGGCCGAGATCGAAGTACGGATCGGCCGTTCGGTGTTTCAGGCGGTCGTGCTGACCCTGAGCGATCGCTGCGCGGCCGGAACCGCGCGCGACACCACCGGCCCGGCGGTGGCGAAGCTTGTGCGAGAGTCCCTCGACGCACACATCTATGCCACCGAGATCCTGCCTGACGGAAGAACCGGATTGGCGGAGCGCCTCCGCCACTTTGCCGATGAACGCGGTGTCGATCTGGTGATCGCCGCGGGAGGCACCGGCCCCGCGCCACGTGACGAAACCCCCGAGGCCGTGCGCGACGTCGTCGAGCGTCTGACTCCCGGCTTCGACGAAGCCATGCGCAGCTCCTCACTCGCCAACACCAAGCTGGCCATGCTCTCCCGCGCCTGTTCAGGGATCCGTGGCAGCACCTTGATCCTGTCGCTGCCCGGCTCCGAGCGCGCGGCTGTCGAGAACCTTGCGGCCATCCTCCCCGCCCTCCCCCACTGCCTGGCCAAGTTGCGTGGCGATCCGGCGGACTGCGGCAGCCCATCCCCGTGACATGGCCCTTGGGCTCGCCGACCGTCGGCCCCCGACCCAGCCATCGATGAATCGTTGGCCGCGGCGCCGCATCCAAATTCCCGTGAAGCCACGTACGCCGCCCTTCGTCTCGCCGACCACCATTGAGCGCCGAACCGTGCTGGGCTGGCTGGGAAGCTCGTCGGTGTTGGCTCTCGGCGGCACCGCTCTGTCCGCGTGCTTCGGAGAGAGCCTCGCCCATCGGCGTCCGCGAGACGCGAGTGCTGGCGACGACGCGACCGAGGCCGGTGGGGCGCCAGGCTTTGCATTCCAACCTGGGGCAGGACAGGGCCCGATCTACGGTAGCTGGTACGAAAACACGGTGGACCCCCAGAACCCGGCGGACATCCTCGCGAGCTGGACGCTGACCGTGGATGGGATGGTGGGCAATCCGCTCGTCCTAAGCTTTGCCGACATTCTGGTTTTGGACAGGCAGGACCAGGTGACCGACTTTCACTGCGTCGAAGGCTGGTCGGTTCTGGACGTGCCCTGGAACGGGGTGCCGCTGGCGCACGTGCTTGACCTGGCGGGCACCGACGCGGCGGCCACCCACGTCACCTTCCATTGCGTGGGCGATGCGTACGGCGAATCGCTACCCGTCAGCGTTGCCCGTGAGCCACGGACCCTCCTCGGCTATGGGGTCGACGGTTCCACGCTGCCGCTCGCACATGGGTTTCCACTCCGGCTGGTGGTTCCTCGCCTGCTCGGATACAAGAATGCGAAGTATCTTTCTCGCATTGAGGTCACCGACCAGGCGGTGGTCGGGTACTGGGAATCCTACGGGTACTCCTACGACGGTGAGGTCCCCGCCGAACGACTGCGCCCCGGGAAGTACTGAGCTCACTGCCGAGCCGGAGCGCAATACCGACGTTACCAACAGCCAGGATGGGGCCGTCCGAGCCCCTTGCAACCACCCCGCTGGACGCCAACACCTCCAACCCCGCGAATTCACGATCACCGGTGCTCCAGGTGCGCCCTGAATCGGCTCCGTCTAGCGCGGTGATATTTGAGGTATTCTTCTTCTGCTAATACTAGTTGGGCAGACTGGCTGGAGATGACCATGAGAAACGACCAATCAGGATGGAAGGCGTTTGTTACTGGGGTGCTTCTGGCTGCATTTCCGCTGTCGGTTGGCTGCGGCGGATCTGGCGATGGCGGAGACGCGGCAACTGGGTCGGTAACCGGTGTGGTTCAGGGCCGCGCATTCAAAGCGAAAGCCGGAGCATTCGATCAGATGAGCGACCTCTCGCTCCTAATCGCAGTTCCCGAGTCCGACGGAATCTGCCAGCTCGCATCGAGTGGTGAAACCCCCGCCGGGGATCTGGTCTGGCTAAGCATCTACGTCTGCGTTGGCTCTGCCGATGCCGTCGGCGAGTATCAGGTCCAGCCCGGCGGTGGTGGCGGGTCTCCCTGCCCTGGAAGGGTCGCCTGGGCTGAGCTTCGGAGATTCCTAGGCGGGACATCCTCTCTCATCCCAGTTGATTCGGGAACGGTCACCATACAGACACGCACAGATCAAGACCTTGCGGGCACCGCAGCGCTCGCTATCGGTGGCGATTCGCTCGCCGGCTCGTTTTCAGCGTCATTCTGCGCAGACCTGAACAAGCCATGACTCCATCGCGGTCTTCAAACCACGATGCTGCCCAACAAGGCGTTGCACCCGACGATCGGCCGCGGACGGCCGCTCGCGGGTGAACGCCAAGCCGTTCGGCAGACGGAAGCCGGCATCAGTGCAAGCTCACGCGGTAGCACCTTCCCAGCGCATCACCTGCTAGCCTCCAGAATGGCGTTCCTGCTTCCGTCGAGCGGTTCCTTGAAGATCTCGCCCAAGTGCCTGGGACGGAACCC
>JADGRD010000169.1 GCA_017881285.1 Pseudomonadota bacterium
CGCGCGTGCCGCCCGTACCCCCGGTGCTCCCGCTGCTTCCGCTCCCGCTGCTGCCGCCGCTGCCGCTGCTGCCGCCGCTGCCGGCCGTCCCGCCGTCGCTTCCGCCCGCGCATCCGACGGTCACATTCATCGAGGGATCGAGATTGCCAATGTTGCAAACCGCGAACCCCGACACGGTGGCGTTCCACCACTTGCTGTTGGGCGTGGTGGTGTCGTTGAAGGCGTCCTTGTAACCGGCGTGGAAGAGGTCGCCGGCCCGCTTGGTGCCGTTTTTCTCGAGCTCGAAGAGGCCGTCGGCCTGCTCGACGGAGAGCTGGTAGTGCTTGGTCGGGGTCATGTCCTGCAGGCTGTTGTCGCCCTTTTCGTCCACGTGCCAGATGAGGAGGCCGTCGTCGGGCGCGTCCGAGCGCTTGGGGCTTTCCTTCTTCATGTACTCGACGATGAAGAACTCGGACGCGTTGGCCGCGTTCTTGTAGCGCAAGCAGGTGTCGCCGTTCGCGGCCAGCGAATACGATTGGTTGACGCCCACGACATCGATCACGTTCAGCCAGCCCGACCAGGCGCGGAAGACGGCGCAGGGCAGGGTGGTTTCCGTGGCGAAGCCCCCCGCGCTGGCCGAGTCGTCGTCGTAGTCGTACGTGTCGGGCCAATTGAAGAGCGAATGCCCGAGCTCGTGCCGGAAGGTATCGAGGCTCATCGGCGTACGGCTGCCGCCGTTCGAGATGAAAGCGTTCGGAATGCGGACGCCCTCCGACGTCGTGTAGCCACCCTCGCCCGAATGGGGCCAAAGCCCGGTGGCCCACACCTTGGCGATCTCCGCCCCGGGGTAGACGACCACCAGCGAGGGCATGGCCCCGTTCGTCGCGTAATCGGTGAGGTCGACGTTGTCATCGATGTACGTAAAGACCTGCTTCATCAGCTCGCGCGAGGCGCTGTAGTCGAATTCCGTGCCGCCCAGGTAATGGCTGGTCGGGTAGGCGGCGCGCATGTAGCCCACCACCGTGTGCGAGGCGGTGTACTTCGTGTAGGAAATGGCTTCGATCCACGAGCGGATCGAACCGAGCGCATCGTAGGTGTCGCCATTGAAGCCCTTTTCGTATTCCGAGACGGGAATGCTGCCGACCCGATCCTCGAAATCGACCAGGACGACGAGCCCCTTGCCGCTGCCCAACGTCGGGTTGTAGCGGGCTTCCGCGACGATGTCGTAGCTCGCCTGCAGGCCGCCCGCGTGCGGCTCGCTACCCAGCGACTGGCGGACCCTGGTCACGGTGGCGGCGACGCTCGCCGCGCTGGCACGTAGCCCGGGGACGATTCCCCGGCGGGCCAACCGAGCCAACGTTTCCGAGCTGGCGGGGCCGCGATAGCGAATGCCGGTCGCACGCAGGCCGCCATCGCCCATGGGCTCGGCATAGCAGATCCAACCAGAGGCACGGTCGATTGCCAGGGCGTAGCCCTCGACGCTCTCCGCACGAAGGTAGAGCTCGGTGCCGAACAGGCGCACCTCGACCTCGGCCCCGTTCGGTTGTGAGAAGAAACGGCTTTCCCCGCGGTACGGCGCCGCCTGGGTCGGCCGGGCCGCCAGCAACAGGCAAAGCCCCGCCAGGGCCGTCACACACCCGAGTTGGCATTTTCGCGGCATGACCATTGATTAGAGGTGGCTCCGCCATTCCGAAAAGGCTCACTTTATCGTTGGCCCAATGGCCGGGAGGCGCCATCCGAACCCGTGGGGCTGGCTCGCGTCCGTGGCCGCCTCATGGCACGTCGCGGCACTCGCCCGCCCCAGTCTCTGCCCTTCTTCCGCGCCGGTCTTCAGCATGTCGAAGTAGGTCTGTTCGCAGGCACTCAAAACCGCCATGCGCAATGTCCGTGGGTTATCACTGCCCGACGGCGGCATCGAGGTGGCTCTGGTCAAAGCTCGCCGGGATGACTCCCGACTCTCTGACTACGCGAACGTCGGACAGCTGCGGGATGGTTGCCCTGGGCGATTGGTCGCGAAGGAAACCGGCAAGCTCGCGGTCCGTCTCGCGGATGTGATAGATGAGCCAGTCCTCAAGCATGAAGTAGATGGAGAGCTTGCTCACATTGCGTCCCCCTTCGCGCTTGGAGTGCGCCACGATCGCGGCGCACTCGCGGCGAAGACGGTCGTGGAGCTCCTTGTGGAAGCGAGCTCCGGAGTATCTAGTATCGGCCATCGCGGCCTCTTCGGCAGCGAAGTGATCGATGACGTAGCTGGCAAAGAACGAGACGGCGTGCCGGAATAGCGCTGGGTTCACCCCAAGATCGGGCATCTGGAGCACATCGTTGGCCAGACCGAACAGCACCCGGTGTTGGGCATCGATCTCGGCCACTCCGGTGATGAGATCGGGCGTCAGCTCGAATTGGTGCATCGTCTTTTCTCTTGGCCTGGGTGGCTGCTCTGCTACCAAACTAGCAAATCCGGGACCACCTCGAATCACCGCGGGGGAGCCCGCGAAAACCGGCCGTGTATCGGCGATGAGGCGGCTTTGACGCGCAGCCAGCGTCGGCCCGCCGACGATCTCCCCTGACGCCTGTGCCACCGAACGTCGGCTGACCGTCGCTTCTGGCGGAGGCGGCCGGCTTTCCGCCACTTTGGGTTGGTCGCGCGATTGCAGTGAAGAGCCCCCGGAGGATCATCATGGCTGAGCTCACGAAGCACCGCGAAATGGGAGCTGCCGGCGCGCAGACGCTTGGGATACTGTGTTTCCTGGCGCTCGCGGGGATGAACGTCGGCGGTTGCGCCACCGGTGGGGTGCTCGAATACCAGCCCTTGGAGCAAACCTCCACGGCGTCAGTCGCGGCTCGCTGGCAGGCCTTGCAGGCGCTGGTGGCGAAAGAGGATTGGATGGTTGTTTCGGGCGACCGCAACAAGGGCACCCTGGAGGCGCTGGTGCCCACTGCGGACGCGGAAGGAATCCGCGACCGGATCAAGGTCACGCTGCTTGCCGAGAAGACCGTGGTCGAGGTGCGCAGCGAGATCCAGTCGGCAGGCGTCTGGCACATGACTCCGTTCCGCTGCCCGGGCTACCACTACTTCCGTGAAGCGAACCTCGTAGCCCGGCTCGATGGAGCGCCGTCCTTCGACGCGGGCGTGGCGTTCCAACGGCCAACGCTGATTCTCGCGCGGAAGTAGCCCTGAGTTGGAAGTGGTGTGGACCTCTGGACGAGTGATGTTGTAGTCCTACGATCGAAGGCAACAGTGCAACCGTGAGCGTGACCGTGCCGAGCAGCAAGATTTCCGCGGGAGCCATTTTCGAAGCCAAGTTCTTGCAGGGCAACACGAGCTTGCGATCTCGGCAGATGACACTGCCATGGAGCGAAATCGACGATGTTCACGGTGCGAGGATGATCGTCCAGCCCTCGGGCGCCGGGGCGAAATTCGTCGTTCCGTTCACCGACTGGCCGTCGGGGGCCAGGGTGCCGAAGTAGAGCCCGGCGTCGGTACGGTACATCTCGATACGGCCGCTCTGTACCGAGCGAACCTGGAAGACGTGCTGACTTTCGAAACCGTTCTGGTTGTTGTGTGCCCGAGCATCGAAGACGTACGGTTCGTTCGGCCTACGCGTGAGCACCCAGTCCCAGGTGTCCCTGCCAATCCACTGCCGCATCCGCCAGCGCGGCGCAGACAAGAGGTTGGCCGGCGGCATGGCCACGGGCGGCGGCGGTGCGGGCAGCGGGCGGGCCATCGGCGGCGGCGGGGTCCAGGGCTGGCGTGGCGCCCACGTCTGCTGAGGGCTGGGAGCGACGGGCGCGGGCGGCGGGGGTGGGGCGGGCGGCGCTGACTGCGTCGAGGTACCCTGGGCGAACTTGAGAGCTCTGGTTGCGGCGGTGGCATCTGCACGTCGCGCTGGCATCGCCTTGACCGGTCCGCTTGGCGTCGTCAGGTCGGCCTTGGGCGTTCCGAGCGGCAAAGAGAACGCTTCTCCCGCCCGCACCGCGATCTCGTATTTCACGACCCCACCGCGCCCTGGTCGCGCAATGAGCGTGGCCGGTCCGGTCCCGATGGACAGAAGGTTCAAGGTCAAGTCCGGCCGCGGGTCGAAGGCCAACTCGGTCCATACGGTGCCATCAGCCAGTGGAACCGAGACGATATCCACGCCCGGGACCTCGTTGCGCAGTCCCTGCGGATGAAATCCGGTGACGCGGCCGTTGCCATCGCTGACCCAGGCCCCGAGCGGGCAGTTGACGGCAACGTCGCCCACGCGCTTCTTGGGATGGGGCCGGCTGGCGACGCCGTCGGGATAGGGACCACCAACGGTGGGATAAAGGGTCCACTCCCCCAGCCACGAAGCCCCATGCACCGTGCACCCGCCCGAGCTACCGGTCGCCCAGCACGACTTCCACTGCCAAACCGGCATGGAGAAAACCTCGGGACGTTGGTTGAACCAGGGATCGAGTACGGTTCCGGTCAGCTTCCACGTCTCGCCCTTGCCGTAAATCACCACGGCCTGGTGGAAGCCCACGCCGATTTCGATGGGCCCGTAGTCGAACGGCTCCAATAGGCAACTCTCGGACTTGTTCTTGCTGCGGCGAAGTCCGTCGAGAAAATCGAGTACGGTGTTCTGGTAGCCACCACAGCGGAACTTTTCCAGCTTGGCGTCGAAGATGCTGGCCACGTTGTTGGCGATACCGCTCGCCAGGGGGCCACGAGGAATCACCGCCCGGTAACGGCGCAGGATTTCCTCCAAGCGGGCCTCCGGCGCGTCGGTGCAGGCCGGTGGCTCGGCCGCGACGGTGGAGGGGCGGGCCCGCTGGGCGCAGCCGTTGCCGCGAAAGTTGATGGAGAGCGCCGGCCAACCCAGCATCTTCTCCGAAGTCTGCCAGTCGATGCCCACGATGGTGTACGACTTGGCGGGATCCATCTTGTTCTCGACCCATCCCGAAAAGCTCGGCACGTGGGCCTGGCATTGGCGTCCGGTAGGCAGCTCCGAAGGATCGGGCCCCATATTGACGAGACGGATCGAGTACCGTGGCTTCTCGATCGAAGTCCGGCCGTCCATTTCCTTCTGGGCCTCCACCCACAGCACATGGCGCCGATCGCCGGTGAGCTCCCCCTTGACCGAGACGGTTTCCACCCCGTCGGCACCGTACTGACCCACGCGGGTTCCCGAGAAACGCAGGCCATCCCATACGAGTGACCCGCCCTCCGCGCGGAACTGAAGCCCTTCCTGGCGTCGCGTTCCGTGCGCGTCCACGGTGGTCATGGCGTCGAGGGAAATGTCGAGAGTCTCGCAGCCTTGCGGATAGATCGCCGCAGCCGGGCCAGCGGCCCGCGAGCGGAGAGGCCAGCCGAGCAGCACGGTTCCCAACATCGTCCCTAGGACAAAGCGCACGGAAATTCTCATGAAGCCATTGTACCGCCGTCCAACAAGGGGGCGGCCCCTTTCGCTCGCCCATGGTCTCGTCGGGCAACGGCCGCCAGTGAGCGTAACCAGCAACCCCCCTGCGCTTCCCAGCCTCGCCCTGGCCAGGGCCGCGGCCCACCCCCGATAGATCCTATTTCCCGCCGGCAACCTCGCAAACGTCGGCGTCCTTGATAAGCCAGCCGATCACCCGGTGGTACCAGGCTGTGGCCGCGCCAGTGACCGTGGGGAAGCTGACGGGCCGCCGGCGCCGGCGACCCGATTGTGTCTGTTCGACTAACGCGCGCCGAGACGCCTGCGCACGAGAGCGAGCCCGCAGAGCACCAGGAGGTACCCGAAGCCAGCACCGAAGCTCCGCGCCTGTCCGCTGGCAAGAGTACAGCTACAGCCGGTTGATTGGCCCGTAGCTGTCGTGGTCCCGCCGGTGGCGCTGCCACCGTTGCCGCTCTCGGCACCGCCCGCGTTGCTGCCGCCCGTGGCGGTACCACCCGCGTTCGTCGTTCCTCCGGAGCCACCGCTCGCACTGGCCGAACCGCCCGAGCCCATGCTGCCCCCTGAGCCGAGGCTGCCGCCGGATCCACTGCTTCCTCCGCCGGTGCCCGACGTGCCGCCAGTCCCCATCCGGCCGCCCGAGCCCACACCACCGCCCGAGCCGACACTGCCCCCGGTTCCGATCATGGTTGCTCCGCCGGTGCCCGACATGCCGCCCGCCCCGCTACGACCGCCCGAGCCGGGCCTGCCTCCGTTGCCGCTCGCGCCTCCGCTGCCCGCCACGCCGCCCGCCCCGCTGTCCGCGGCGCCGCCGTCGGGCGCGACCACCCCGCTGAGCGAGCCGACGAAAGTGGTAATGCTCTGACCGGGCAGGGCTGCCGTGAACGAGCCACCCGACGGCTGGTACGTCTGGCCCGACGCCATATTGCTGCTCGAGGTGGTTTGCCATGAGGACACCTGGGCCACGGTGCCGCCCCGCACGACGAAGTTCTGGTTCACGGAGGCGGTTCCGGTGTTGACGGCGACGATGACGACCTGATCGGTGCCCTTGTAGGCGCTCACGCCCACGTTGGTCGCCGGAGCGGCGGTGGCATCGACTCGGTAGTATCCGGGGCGAATGTATTTTGCAAACTGACCAAGGGTGTATGCGCGCTTGAAAATCGTGCCGCTCGAATTGGCCAAACCATTGCCATAGGTAATCCACCAATAGACATAGGCGTTCATGGACCCGGTCACCATGCAATCATGCACTTCCTTGGCCAAGCTCATGACGTTCGCTATCGAATCGTCGTCAAAGTAGTGCTCCGTCTCCCATAGCTCTTTTCCCTGGTTGGTTGCCAACGGGTAGGTCTGGATCGTGCCACCGTAGAGATGACCTCCGATGATCGAGATATAGGAGGCGACGGTCGCGTCATTCAGTGATGGATCGGACATTGGATGCCTGAACTGAAACGACTCGGGCATCATGATCTTGATCGCGCTCGACAACGTGGCCCCTTGTGCCGAGAGAAAGTTGAGCAAATCGGTGGCGGTCCAGGCCGTCCAGTCGGTGGCGTAGTCCGGCTCGTTTTGGATGGATATTGCGTACAGTGGAGCGCCATTGTCAGAAAAGTACTTCGCATAGGCCTTCAAGTAATTGGCATAGTCGGCGTATTTCGAAGTGATCAGTTTGCCGCCGCTCTTCATGGAAGCCGGCGGGTTCCAAGGAGATGCAAAGACGATGGCTCCCCTTGCGATCGCGTTCTTGGCATTGGTGAGCTCCGGGTTCCAGGCACTGTAATTGCCGCTCGACCAGCCGTCGCCTATGTTTTCTTCAATCCGCACTCTCAGGATGGAGTAGCCCAAATCCTTGAAGAGCGAATCCATGATGGAAGTGCTGACGGTTCCGCACCACGCGCTGGATGCACCAAACCCTCGGATCAGCTGCTTTGTGACCGTCAAGTCCACGGTAGCGTCG
>JADGRD010000170.1 GCA_017881285.1 Pseudomonadota bacterium
GGACGGCGGCGCCTTCCAGCTCGCCTTGCCCGACCCGTCGACGCGCTGACGCGGATGACGCATTTTCTCCAGGTAGGGGCTGGCCACACGTCGGCTCACCGTCGGTAGCTCTTCGTGGCGAGAATGTTCAGGAGGCAGGGCTCGTCCCATTTGCATGGGATACCTCTCGCTGGTCTTCTGGCTTACCCGGTTGCCCTGTGCGCTGGAGGCGTCCGATCCGGTCGGTCCGGTCGACGCGCAGCCAAGCGACGCCGCCAGGTCCGAACCGGCCGATGCGACGCCTCAGCCACCGCCAGCGGTGCCCGCGCCAGCGCCGGCTCGCGGGGCTTCGCCGGCACCCGTCGCGGTTGCCGCCGCGGTTTTGCCTTGGCTGCCCAGGGAAAGGGCCAGCTATCGTGTGACCTACGGGATCATGGGGCAGGTCGCCGAGGCCACGCTCACATTTACGCAGGATGCCGGCACCGCCCCGGCCGCCCGGGCTGCGGTCCCGCCGCTGATTCGCGCGGTGGGGGCGGGCAACGGCGCCGTGCTGGGCTTTGGCAAGACCGACAAGCGGATCGAGAGCGAGTTCGACGCGCGCACCCTCGCTTCCCGTCGCTGGACCAACCGCAGGTTGAGCGATGGCAAGACCACCTTCGACACCGGCGAGCAGCCGAAGTCCGGATCGGTATCGCTGTTGCGCAAGCGAACCGGCGAGCCTGACCTGGCCGAAACCTTCAGCCGAACGGCGCCCGTGCTCGACCCGTTGAGTTTCCTGCTGCGCCTGCGCATGGCCTTGCCCGAAGCACCCACGACGTACGAGATCCTGGACGGTCGCGCGCTGTGGCTGGCCGAGATCTCGGCGGCGCGCCCGGACCCGGACAACTCGGGGCTTCTGCGCCTGGACGGCAAGGTCGACCCGATCTACTGGAGCGGCGGCCCCGACAAGGAGCGCAGCAGCCGCTCCTTCGCGCTCTATGTCACCCGCGACCGCCTGCACACGCCGGTCCGGCTGGTCGTGCCCTTTGGCATGGGCGAGGTCCGCGCCGAGATGGTACGGCTCGAGCGTTCCGACACGGAGTGGCTCAAGGAGCTCGTCGGCCGCCTCTTGTGCGGGGTATGCCCCGGCCACCGGGTTTGCCGCGGCACGAGCCGCCCTTGGCCGAGAGCTCCTATTTCCCCCTGAAGCGAGGTGGCCGCTTTTCCGCGAAGGCCCGCAGACCCTCATTGCGGTCCGCGCTGCCGAGCACGGCCTCGTAGCCCCGGCGCTCGATGGCCAGGGCTTCCGGCATCGGCTGGCCAAAGCCGCTGTCGATCGCGCGCTTGGCCTGGGCCAGGGCCAGGGGCCCGCCCGCGCCCAGTTCGGCACAGAGGGCGGCCACCGCCGGCTTGAGCTCCGCCGCGCGGACGACCCGCGAAACCAGGCCGAGCCGCCCGGCTGTGGCCGCGTCGATTCTCCGGCCGGTCAGGATCAGCTCCTTGGCCACGGCGATGCCACACAGCCGGGCCAGGCGCTGCGTGCCGCCGGCGCCTGGAATGATGCCCAGTTGCACCTCGGAGAGGCCGAGGCTGGCGCTGTTGTCGGCCAGCCGGAAATCGGCGGCGAGCGCCAACTCCAGGCCGCCGCCAAGCGCCGCGCCCGCGATCGCCGCGATCACCGGAGCGGGAAAGTCCTCTAGGGCTTGGACCAGGGCGCCCAGATCGTCGAGAAAGGCGCGGGTCTCGTCGAGGGTCATGCCCAGCCGTTCTTTCAGATCGGCGCCGGCGCAGAAGGCCTTGCCCCCCGCGCCGGTCAGGACAATCGCCGTCACGTCGGTCTGGGCGGCCAGGGCGGCCAACTCGGCGCGCAGGGCGGCCACCAGGGCGCGCGACAGGGCGTTGCTGGCCTCGGGCCGGTTGAGGGTCAGCCATGCCACGGAACCCACGCGCTCGCGGAGCACCAGGTCATGGGGCAATACTTTCGAGGTCTTGGCCTTGGCCATGGGTGCGTTCCGCTAGCCTGCTACCGCGCCCACAGACTGTCCAGCATGCCGTCGCTCACCTGTTCCAGCGTGTCCACGACGGTGTCGGCGGCCGACTGATCATAGCCCATGAAGTTCCCCCGCCGGACCGCGATGACGCGGGCGCCGGCGGCCTTGCCGGAGAGGATTCCGGGCTCGGCGTCCTCGATGACGATCGCCGCGCGCGACTCGATCCCGAGCAGGCGCATGGCCGTCTGGTACGATTCCGGGTGCGGCTTGCCCTGGCCATAGTCCTCGGCGCCGAGCAGATGATCGAAGCAGTCGGCAAGGCCGATGCCGGCGATGGTCTCGCGCACCTCGACCCGGCTCGACCCCGAAACCACGGCCAGCCCGATGCTCGGGTGGAGCCGGCGCACGAGCGCGAGCGCGCCGGGCAGGGCCTGGTAGCCCTTGCTCGCGAAGAGGGCGCGCTTCTCCTCGACGGCGGCGGCGATGAGCACGTCCATCTCCACGTCCAGCCCGCACTCCCGCCGGATGCGCGCGTGGATCTCGTTCCACGAGTGTCCGACGATGAAGCCGCGTATGTCCGCGTCGAGCTCGACCTTCCAGCGGCGCGCGGCCAGGACCACGGATTCGACGTTTTCCCGCTCGGTGTCGACCAGGGTTCCATCGAGGTCGAAGAGCACGGCGCGGTCTGGTGGCATGGGGGGCGATTATACGGAGAAGATTTGGCTTGACCGGGGCTTTTTGCTAGAACCTACGCGAGGGGGGCCAGCGGGCTCCAACGCGATGGAATTGCAGTCCGACATCGCAACGTTGCAACGTGAAAACGAGAGCTTGCGGAGAGAAATCGCAAAGCTCGAGAATCTGCGCGCCCTTACGTACCGCGACGGTCTGACGGGGTTGTGGAATCGCCGCTATTTCGCCGAGCGCCTGGGCGCCGAGCTCAGCCGATCGCGGCGCGCCTCGCATCGCCCGTTCACGGTGATGCTTCTCGACGTGAACGATTTTCACATCATCAACAAGTCGCACGGTCCGACCGAGGGCGATCTGGTCCTGCGCTGGGTGGCCGAATTCCTCGAGAAGTCGGTGCGCGCCCATGACGTGTGTTGCCGCATCGAGGCCGACGAATTCGCGGTCATCCTGGCCGACATGTCCAAGCCGGTGAGCCACTGCCTCCTGGACCGTCTGCGCGACAAGCTGGCGACCCTTAGCGTACGAGCGCCCTTCTTCTTCGGCCTGAGCATGGGTACGGCCAGCTTTCCCGAGCAAGGCACGACGTTCGATGCCCTGGTTCGCATGGCCGAGGAGTCCCGCTTCGAGGACAAGCGCCGGCAGGGCTCGGGTCCGCACAACGTACCCCCGCCCGGCGATCCCTTCCCCACGCCCCGCTCCGGCAACACCTAACCGGCCGCGGGAGCGGACTTCGCCGCGGGAGCGGACTTCATTGTACGGGCTTGCCACGCCGGGGTACACTGGTTGCGGCGATGTCGGACTCTGGGTTCATGCGGACCTCTCTTGCGGGGCGGCTCCTTTTCTTGGCGATGCTGCTTCTGGGCGCGCCATGTGCGCGGCGTTCCACCGAGATCCTTCTCCCCTACGCGGTCAACACCTCGGACGCCGGGGGCGGCGTCATCATCAAGCTGGACGCGCGTCCGGGGCAGGGCGAGGCCGGCGGGAGTGCTGGCTACGATGGCCAGTCGGGGTGTACCGGCACGCCCGAGCTGTGCAATGGCATCGACGACGACTGCGACGGCGTCGTCGACAACGGGTTCGACCTCCTGACCGACCCGCTCAACTGCGGCACGTGCGGCATCGTGTGCAGCGCGCCCACCGCGCTCACCGAGTGCCGCGCCGGCGCGTGCGTGATCGCGTCCTGCACGCCGGGTTACGTTGACGCCGACCGCAACCCCACCAACGGTTGCGAGTGCATGCTGACCAACGGCGGCGTCGAGATCTGCGACGGGGCCGACAATGACTGCGACGGTGTCATCGACGACGGCTTCGATCTGCAACACGATCCGGCCAACTGCGGCGCCTGCGGCGTGACCTGCGGCGCCGCCCACGCCGATCCCTTCTGCGCCGGGGGCGCCTGCAGCTACGCCTGCAAGCCAGGTTTCTACGACGTCGACAAGAAGGCCGGCGACGGCTGCGAGTACGAGTGCACCAAGACCGCGAATCCGACGGAAGTTTGCGACGGGATCGACAACGACTGCAACGGCCTCGTCGATGGCGAGGACCCGGTCATGGTCTACACGCCGGCGGATCGCACCTGCTACAGCAGTGCGAACGGCGCCTGCCAGTCCGGGCTACTCACTTGCATCGCCGGCACCATGACCTGCGTGGGCGCGGGCCCGCCGTCCGACGAGATCTGCGATGGCCGCGACAACAACTGCGACGGCCGCATCGACGAAAGCGACCCCAACCTGGGCAAGCCCTGCTATGCCCCGGGCCTCGCCGGTTGCGATGTCGCCACGGGCGTTTGCCGGGGCGCGTGCCGCATCGGCGCCTACGTCTGCACCGCCGGCAGCCTGGTGTGCGGCGGCCAGGTCACGCCCACGCTGGAGGTGTGCAACGGCATCGACGACGACTGCGACGGCGTCGTCGACAACGGCATCGACACCGACACGGATCCCAGAAACTGCGGTGGTTGCGGCCATGCGTGCAGCTTCGCGCACGCCTTCGCTGCCTGCGTGGGCGGCGTGTGCGTCCTCGACGAAAAGCATCACCTCGGCGCTTGCGCCGTGGGCTGGGTGGATGGCAACGGCGACCCGGCCGACGGTTGCGAGTATTCGTGCACCCCGACCGGCCCCGAGCTGTGCGACGGCATCGATAACGACTGCAATGGTCTCGTCGACAATGCCGATCCCGGTCTCATCTATCCGTCGAACTTCTGCCTGCAGACCGGGGAGTGCGGCAGGGGCCCCGGCGGCTCGACGCACGCGGGTTGGGAAGCAAGCCCCACCTTCCCGGTGTGTGCGATTGCGTCGAATGCGCCGGTGGGCACCGCCCCTTCCTGGGTCTGCAACTACCCGGGGACGGTGCAGTTGACGGCGTCCCATCAGGTCGTGGCCCAGGAAACCTGGTGTGACGGGCTCGACAACGATTGCAACGGCGTCGCCGACGATCCCTACCGGGCCTTGCTCGGCACGGCCTGCGCGGATCCCGCGAGCACGGCGCTGGGGGCGTGTCTGCGCAAGGGCACCTGGCGCTGCCAGCCCGCCACGCTGGCCATGTCCTGCGATCTCGGCGGCGCGGTGGCCGCCCTGCCTGCGGACGAGATCTGCGACGGTATCGACAACGACTGCGATGGCCTGGTGGACGAATCCTGGGACAACCCCGTGGGCCTGGCCCAGTGCTCCGGCCGCGACTGCCTCGGCGTGCGCGACGACGTGGTGCACGTCAACGCGGCCGGGGCCCCCGGTGACTACTACATCTACCGGTTCGAGGCCAGCCGGGCGGATGCCAGCGCGACGGCGCCGGGCTTGGCTGCGGCGCGGGCCTGCTCACGCCAGGCGGACGGCACGGGCGGGCTCGTGCTGCCCTGGAGCTCCGTGACGTGGAATCAGGCGGATGCCGCGTGTCGCGCCGCCGGGATGCGCCTGTGCCGGGCCACGCGCACTGGCGGCGCGCTGGTATCCGACGAGTGGGGCTTCGTTTGCCAGGCCGGCCAGTCGTGCGCGAGCGGTTTCTATCCCTACGGTTGCACGTACCGCACCGTGGTCTGCAACGGCGTCGACCTGAATCTTGGCCAGGCGGTGCCCTGCGGCTCCCGCTCCGGCTGTGTCACCGCCGGGGATCTCGATACGTCGAGCGGTAGCGACCAAGTCTACGATCTCAGCGGCAACCTGGCCGAGTGGACCGATGACCGGCGCGACATCGCCGACACCACCGGCTCGCCCGCCGGCGCCGGCTCGGCCATCGCCATCTACACCACGCGCGGCGGGGCCTACGACAGCTTCTTCCGCGGCATGGCCTGCGACTTCACGGGCAGCGAGCTGCACCCCACTTTCTCGTACGCCGACACCGGCTTCCGCTGCTGCTCGTCCTGCCCGCCGGGAACGGCGGACTGTAGTGGCGCCTGCGTGAACCTGGCCAGCGACCCGGCCAACTGTGGCGGCTGCGGGATCGCGTGCGGCACCGGCACCACGTGCCACAACGGCGCTTGCTGGTGACCCTCCGCTAGCGCTCGGTCTTGGGCGGTTGGTGCTGCAGGCGCGACAGTTCCGTCAACTCCTGCTTGAGGCGCGAGCTCTCCTGCGTGGCCTCCGCGGCTCCCCGCCAGGCGTACCACTGGTTCTGGTCCTCGGCCACGGACTCGATGGCCTCGAAGTCGAGATCGGGGTGAATCTCCAGGAGGTACGCGTGCCGGTCCTCCGCGCGCGCGACCGCCTGGTACGCGTGCCGGGCGCGGGCCAGGATCTGCGCCGTGGCCTGGGGTTCGATCTGGCTCGAGCGGCCGCCCGGCTTGAGCTCCTCCTCCATGTGGTGCAAGGCGCGTTCGAGCTCGGCGCGTGAGACGCTCCAGTGCACGCCCAACGCCTCGAAGTGGTCGGCCTTCTCCAGCTTGCGCGCGCGCTGGCGAAGCCGGTCCGCCGGACTTTCGCCGGGGCGATCCTCCACGGAACGCCATTCGAGCGCGCGGAAGAGATGCAGGACGAACATGAGGTGAACGGCGGTCTCGCGGCCGATCCCTCCCCGGCGCAGGATCTCGTCCGCCGACGTCCCACCGTCCAGCACGTGCTCGACGAAACGCAACTCGCGGGGCGACAGGCCGAGCAGCGGCACGAGTGCCCCGCGGCTCTCGAGCACCCGCGGCGCCTCCTGGAGGTGCGGTGCCAGGACATCCAGCACGTGGCGGATATCCATCACGCGCAGGCAGGAACGGATTCCATGCATGACCACGCTCACCATCGGTTGTCGCATCGCCACCAAGCGCGCGAGCGGCGCCTCGGCGGTGATCTTGTACTGGCCCTCGGGCCATTCGAAGCTGCGGCGGAGTTGCTCCATCTCCAGCGACGAGCCGGCCGCGCCACCGCGCACGATGGCTATGCTGGTCTCGTACTTGTCTCGCCTGATCCTGAGTTGGCCGGAGAAGGAACGGCGCCGTCCGATGGCCAGGAGAAGCACTGACATGGAGAGCGGCGGCGCGAGCGGCAGCGCTCCGTCGAGCGGGATGGCCGCCAGCCCGGCGGGATCGCGCGGATTTTTGACGGGTCCCTCGGAGGGAAGCGACTGCTCCGGCGCTTTGGCGCGCGGGGCGGGCGTCGGGTGGATCGACTCGACCATGGCGGCGGGCATGAGGGGCTCGGGCGGGGCGGCCTGTCGGGGTAACGCGACGGTCGCCGGGGGCGACGCCGGTGGCGAAGAGCTGTGCGCGGGTGG
>JADGRD010000171.1 GCA_017881285.1 Pseudomonadota bacterium
TCATGGCCACCACCGCGATGTCGGGGTCGGCCGCCAGCATCGCCTCCAGCGCCGCCGGATCGGGCAGGCTGCCCCAGGGACAGGAAAGCGGCACGTGCGGCATCCCGTGCAA
This sequence comes from Pseudomonadota bacterium, assembly GCA_017881285.1. Lineage (GTDB taxonomy): Bacteria > Myxococcota_A > Polyangia > Fen-1088 > Fen-1088 > Fen-1118. The sequence continues at coordinate 113 of JADGRD010000171.1, forward strand.
GCGCGCGATCTCGCCCAGGCGCTCGCCGAAGGCGCCGTTCGCGACGGTGAGGATCTTCTTGCCCACCGGGACCACGGAGGCGACGGCCATCTCCATCGCCGCGGTCCCCGAGCCGGTAAGCAGCAGCATCTCGTGCTCGTCCGAGGCCCCGAACACCGGGCGCAGTTTCTGTTGCAGCCGGCGCACCACGCCCGAGTAGTCCTCGTCGCGGTGGCAAACGTCGTAGTGAACCAGCGCCGCTTTCACGCCCGCTGAGGTCACCACCGGTCCGGGATTGAACAGGGTGTAGCGTGGCAGGTTCTTCTCGGCGAGCAGACTCTCGATGAGCGCCAGGGTGTCCGCCCCCGTCGTACGCGCGGCCGTGCGGACCTCGGGGTGCAAGAGCTCGTCGCCATAGACCCGCAGCAGCCACTCGGCGTGCAGGCGCATCTCGGCCGAATCGACGTCCTGCCAGATCGCGCTGGCCACGTCGTGCGCGACCACCAGCCCGCGCCGGGCGGCCTCGGCCACGCCCTCGGTAAGCGAGGGCTCCTTGGTCTTCGCCAGGTCGTCCAGGCACGCGACCAGGGACGGCGACATGACGAAGAGGCCCGCGCTCACGGCGTCGTGATCGGCGAGATCCTTGTCGATGCCGGCGACCCGCTTCTCGCGGCCGCGCTGGTCCCACAGCTTGACCTTGGTCGCGTCGTCGAAATCGAAGACCCGCGACAGGTCGTAGTCGACCGCCAGCACGGTGTCCTCGCCCTCGGGCGACAACTGCGACATCTCCCGCACCAGGTGAGGCGCCGCGATCTGATCCGCCATCACCAGCAAGGTCCGTTCGGTGATGAACTTGCGCGCGGCCAGCACCGACAGGCCGTTGGGCCGCTCCCAGGCCGGATTGTCGAAGAAGGCGATGTCGGGCAGGCTGGGCTCGGCGCGCTTGGCGCCCTCGACCTCCCTCCGCAAACGCTCTGCGTCGAAGCCAACGGTGATGGCGACACGGCGAATCCCGGCGGCGGACAGCACCCGCAGGGTGCGCAGAATGAGGGAGCTCTCCCCCACGCTGGCCAGGCAGTTGGCCGCTGCCGGGTCAGCCACTGGACGGCCACGTCCAGCGGCCAAGACCAACGCTTGACGAATTGTGCCCAAGACACGCTGAGAGTAACACGAAGGCGTCCGCATGAAATTGGCGGTCTGCAAGCTGCGTTCCCACCCGAGCGGCCGGGAATTCCGGCCTGCCAGCGGCGTCAAACCCGCCAAGCGCACGAGGGATGCGTGGAAGGTTCGTCAGCGGCCGCCAGGAAACTACCAGCGGCGCGGTCATCCCGGCTATTTGCTCTGCTACTTGCTTGCCGCCTTGGCCCGGTCGGCGGGCAGCACGCCGGAGCGAACGCGTAGCCGGTACACCGAGTTGTCGGTCTCCACGTAGATGTCCGGCTCGCCGAACTCGCCCAGCACGCGGCGGACCGGCGTGGTCACCATGCGGTGCCCGGTGGGCTCGCGGAAGATCACCATGCCACGACCGACCGTGGGGTAGCTGATGAGGAAACCCTGGAAGGCGCGGCCAAGACCGACGACACTTGACGGATCGCGCGAGTTGTCGCGAATCTTCGTTGCCGTGATGCTAACCATGACGGAAACCCGAATCAGATTTTAGCACAAACGCCACAGGCGTTATACTTCGCTTGCGAATGGCGAAACCTGCCCGAAGCCCCCTGCTCGGCTACAACCACAACGTCAAGTACGGCGGCCACATCTTCCACGTGCAGACGGAAGACTCGGGACCGGGAAATCCCCATCTTTTCACGCACCTCTTCTTCGAGGGCAGCATCTTGGCCAGCAAGCGCGGCCAGTACGAACCCGACCTCCCCGAGGACGAGGTGCGGGCCATGATGCAAGTCCAGCACAAGGCCATCCTCAAGGAGCTCAAGCAGACGGCCTACGACGAGCGCATCGCGCGTTTCTTCTCGCTGCGGGGAGAGCCCTTCCCCGCCCCGGAGTTCTTTGCCCCGAGCGAGGAGACGCCCGATCCGTCGCTGACGGGAGAGCCACCGCCGCCCGCGACCAGCCCAGAGCCTGCCACCGATGCGGACGTCCTCGATCTCGACGCGCTTCCCACACCCTCGCCCGAGCGCGGGAGCACGCCCGAACCCCTTCCCGTCCACTTCACCAAGCCCTCGGTGCCGGGACCGGGCTCCTACACCTTCCGCCGTCCCATGCGCGAGACCTTGACGCCTGAGCCGCCGTCCGCGACCGCCAGACCTCGTCCGGTCACGAGTCCGCGCACCCCCGTGGTGCGACCGATCACGCCCGTCGTGGTGCAACGTCAAGTCGTGGTGGGTGTCGGCGCGCCGGCCACGGTGTCCGCGCGCAAGGGGTCGACCACGCCGGTCCGCCGCAGGCCAGTGTCGGGCGGACAGTACGTGGTCAAAGAGGGCAGCCACGTCAATGTCGCCGCCGCGGCCGCGAGCCGGAGAGCCGAGCCCCCGCCGCGCTCGCTCGCGCCGACCACGGACGCCGCGGATGCGCCGCGCACGGCGGAGACCCGACGCGGGCCACAGGAAGCCTCACCGAGCTCCTTCGTCACCGATCAAAGCCTCGATGACGTGATCCTCGCCTACCTCTCCCACGGCGAGGGAAAGCGCTAGGTATGGGGGTGAAGCCCGGTCGGTTGCGGGCCGCCGGGCGGCTCGCGCCATGCGTCATCCTGCTGCTCGGCTGCGCCAGCGATCGCGGCACAGTGGACGCCGGGAACAGCGCGACCGATGGGGCCTGGTCCGAGGCCGGCGGAGATGCCGCCAGCCCGGCACGGCCCGAGGCTCGCACGGGCTTGACCGGCGGTTCCGCGTGTGACGCGTCCGCACAATGTCTCTCGGGGGCCTGCACCCTCGGCGCCTGTTCCGACTGGCCCCACGCCATGCGCATCCGCATCGACACCACCGCCGCGGGCGCGGACATCAGGGAGGCAGTCGCGGATTTTCCGCTTCTCCTCCGCCTCGATGCCACGAACTTCCCTTTCGCGGAGGCCCGGCGCGACGGCGCGGATATCCGGTTCATCGACGCCAGCGGCCAGAGCCTGAGCCACGAAGTCGAGCGCTGGGACGGGGACAGCGGCGTGGCGGCCTTGTGGGTCCTGGTTCCGCGCATCGAGGGCGACAGCAGGAACAATTCCGTCCTCATGTATTGGGGCAATTCCCTCGCCGTGCCGACTTCCTCGGGCCCTTCGGTGTTCGGGGCCTTTGCCTGTGTCCTGCACATGGGCGGCGCCCCGGATGGCGTGTCCTCGCACCTGGGGGACTCGTCCGGTCAAGGCAACATTGGGCTCGTGCAGAATCCGACGGCGGACGCGCTGTCCGGGGATGGCATCGCCGGGCTCGGGCTCGCGCTCGACGGCAGGAGCACCTACCTGGCCACGAATGTCGAATCGACGAGCCCGCCGCAAGTCTTCTCCGTTTCGCTGTGGCTCAAGACCTCGAGCTCGACGCGCGCCGGGATCGCCGGCTTCGCCAGCAAGCCGTCGGGCAGCGATGTGACCTTCGACCGCGCGATCGGGATGGATGAGAGCGGGCGGCTGGCCTTCGCGGTCCTGCATGGCGGCCACCTCCTGACCGTATCTACCCTCACCGGCTACAACGACGGCGCGTGGCACCTGGTCGTCGCGCGCTTGTCGAGCGGCGGGCAATACCTGTTTGTGGACGGCGAGCCGGTCGCGGACGACCCCAGCAGCAGCGGGGCGGGTCCCGACAACGGCTACTGGCGTTTCGGCGAAGAGCCCCTGGCCTCGCCGCCACCGCCCACCACCGACGCGGCGCTGCCCGCCGGCAATTTCTTCTCCGGCACTCTCGACGAGATCCGCATTGCCGCCAACGAGGCGAGCGATACGCGGATCAAGCTGGCCTATGCCACCCAGCGTCCCGGCGCGAATGCCGTCAGCTACCAGCTGGTGCCCTGACCTATTTGCTCATCTGATTGGTATCGACGACGCGGACGCCGGCGGGTGGGGTCCACTTGAAGAGCGAGTCCGCGACCTTGGCGTTCACTTCCAAGCCGTCGAATAGGAAGTGGTTGGTGTTGCCCTGCGCATCCACCAGCACGCTCTCGCGCACGAGGAACTCCTTGGGATCGACGATGAAGAGGATCGATTTGTAGGCAGACTGCGGCTGCTTGGGGGTCAGTGCCAGCCGGAAGTCGCCCGGCCGGCCAGGGGTCTTGTCCTTCGTGTCTTTCGCATCTTTGGCGAACGCGACTTCGAACTCGTCGGTGATCTTGCCCTTGCCCATCAGAAACGCGAGCGCGGCCGGCAACTGCGAGGACTTGAGGTCCTGCTTGAAGGCTTGCTTCTCCTCGGGCTCGTAGAGCCAAAGGACCTGGCCGTTCGACAGGAACATGCGTGCCTCGGGCTTGTCGTAGTCCCAGCGCATGCGGCCCGGCTTCTTGAAGGTCAGGGTTCCCGTCGAGAGCGTGGACCGCCCCACGACCGCGCGGGTGTAATTCTGCGAAAAGCGGGCGCGCATGTCCTTGGCCTGATCGTAGCGCTTCTGCATGCGTTCGAGGACGGTGCGCAGGTCGAGCGTAGGGGCAGGCGCCGTGCCCGCGGGCGCGGCGGCGGCAGTGGCTGGCGCGGGCGCGGTTCCCGCGGCGAGGAAGAGAGCAAGGACAAACGTGGTCATGGCAAAGCAGCTTAGCGCAACCGTCGCGCATCGTCGGGGGAAGAAAACCACAGAGGACACAGAGGCCGGAAGAGCAGGCAATGGGTTTGGCTGCGGAGCCTGTAGGCTTGTCGTGCCGGTCGTGCGAGCGCAAACAGCGGCGCCGCTCGGGCAGCCAGCCGCTCGTAGCGGTGGTGCGGGCCACCGACCTCCGGCGTTTCGACGATCTTACCCATGGCCGGCGGGTACGCGGCTCGCGGCTCCGGCGCGTCCTTGCCTCACCCACGGCGACATCTTGCGTGGCACCTGGTTCGACCGAAGCAAAGAGTTCCTCGCCCGCCAGCGCGGCGAAACCGTCTTCCCGGCGCAGTTCGCCACCACCTTCGACGTCAAGCTCACGCCACTGCCCGGCCTGCCACACCTGACCGCGGATGAGCGCCAGGCGCACTGCCGCCGCATCGTCGGCGAGATCCAGGCCCGGGCCGAGGCCGAAAACCGGGAGAAGGGCCGCCAGCCCATGGGCGTCGCCGCCATCCTCGCCCAGGATCCCCACTCCAAGCCCACCAGCACCGACCGCAGCCCCCCGCCCAACGCCGCTTCCCGATCACATGGCGAACGACAACCAGGGTGACCGTGCGAATGGCGTTCTTCCCGCAACCCAAGCCCCAGGAGCAGCTCGGTGTACTTCGCATGGCTGGCCATTTCACCGCAAATGGTGAGTGGCCAGTGGGCCGCGCGGGCGGCGGCGGCCACGGAACGAATGAAACGCAGCACCGCGGGGGGGATCTTCCGGCGGCGCGATCCAGCGCGTGTGCCTAGGGACCCACGGGTACGGGCCAGCCGCTCGAATCCCAAACCAGATCCGCAAGGCGAAGGGTGGCGGTTCCGTTGCTCATGGCATAGGCGTGGTACACGAGATAGGCCTTGGTGCCCACCAACATCACCGACTGTCCCCCGGGGCCCGCCCAGGTCGCGTCACCTTTGGCAATAAGCGTCCCTCCCCCTTGCATGGCCGCGGTTCCGGCATTGTCGGCAAATGGCCCGGTGACAGTCGTGCCGCGCACGACGCGCATGTTGTAGGTGCTGCTTGCGCCCTTGCAACAGGTATCCCAGGAAGTAAACAGGTAGTAATACCCGCAGCGGCGGATCATGAAGGGACCTTCGAGCGCGCCCCCGTTGCTTGGACGCGCGGCAATTCCGGTGACGGTGGTGCCCACGCGCGCGCCGGTCTGGTCGAGCTGGATGATCTTGATTCCGCCCCAGAAGCTGCCGAGCACCAGCCAAGGATTCCCGTCCGTATCCAAGATGGCATTCGGATCGATGGCGTTCCAGTTGTCGCCCGTGGTGGTGATATTCGAGCAGATGGTGGCGTAGCCCTGGTCTGTCCATGAACCTGAGCTCAGCGAAGCGCGCGTGGCGTGCCCAATACAGGACTTGTTGGAGCCAAAGGTAGAACCGGCATAGTAGAGATGGTAGGTCCCACCGAAGAAGGAAATGTCAGGGGCCCAGAGGTCGGTGACACCAGTAACCGCGGCGGTCATCCAGGCGGGCGTGCCAAAGGGCGCCGAGGCACCATTCCACGTCGTCAAATTCGTCGAGGTCTTGGCGCCCAGTCCGGTCTGGAATTCGTAGTAGGTGCCGTTGCTTTCGATCGCACTCGGATCGTGCGCTCCAAGACTACCACTCAGGGTCAGCGCCTTTGGTGGGTTGGCGGGATCGTAGACGCCCACATCGCACCGATCGGAAGTTGAGCCGCCGGTGGCTGTCGCCCCGCCGGTCGCCGTCGCTCCACCGGTGCCCACCGTCCCGCCAGTCGCCTTGGCGCCACCCGTGCTTGTCGTACCGCCGGTGCCCTTCGTGCCGCCCGTCGCGGGGCTGCCGCCACTTGCCACCGTGCCGCCCGTGCCTGTGGCTCCGCCCGTAGCAGTGCTGCCCCCGCTGCCAGGCGTTCCGCCTGTCGCAATGGCTCCACCGGTACCCATCGTCCCCCCCGTGCCCACGCTGCTGGTGGCGCTACTTCCTCCCGTGCCCGGCGCCCCTCCCGTGGCGGTCGAGCCACCGATGCTCCCACCTGAGCTGGTGCTGCCGCCGGTGCCCTGGGAGGTGCCCGAGCCAGACGTTGAACATCCCAGAAGGAGTGCCCCGAGCATCCCGGAAACGAGCCGGGACCTTGCTGGCCGAGCCCTCCGGGTGGCGCCTGTCGCTGTGATCGTCATCTCGAGACTCCTCTTATAGCAGTGGCGTTGCTCTCGTCCTCGGCTCAGGTCATTCACCCGAAGGCACGGTCACGTCGGTGACGTACACGAGCCAAGCGCTGGGGATGGGCTCGAAGGCACCGGCGGCGCGACGGCCAGCGGTGGATCCACTGGTACCGGTGGCTAGACAGGTGCCGGAGGTTCGATGGCCATGGGCGGGGCGACAGGCACGGGTGCTGGCGTGAGGAACAGGTCTCTTACCACTACTGCTTCAATTCTTCGATTCACCGACGGGCGACGTGCCCTGCGGGCACTCGGACCTGCCCACCCACCCCCTGCCACCCGGGCTTCGCCCGGCCT
>JADGRD010000172.1 GCA_017881285.1 Pseudomonadota bacterium
CCTCGGTAGTAGGCAAGGCTGTACGCAATCTCGCCAAGGCGGGGATTGCCGCCGAGATCATGTGTTTCACCGACTTTCCCACCGAGACCTTCGACGAGGCCATGGCGACGCTCAGGTTCTTGGAGGAGCAAGCTCCGCACATCGCGGCCTTCATTGTCGGCCAGTTCGAGCTTACCCACGGCTCGCGCGTGGCACGGAAGCCGGCGCGCTTCGGTCTGCGCGAGCTCTGGAGCGTGCAAGGCGATGCGCTGGGCACGGCGTTGTTTTTCGCCGAACGAAGACCAAGCAAGCGCGACCGCGAGCGCGTTCGGCTGGAGCAAGCGCTGGATCGACTCGCCTCGGGCTGGCTCTTGCGCAGCTATCCTTGGGCGGGCTCCCTGTCCACCGCCCACACGATCTTCTACTACGACCACTTCGGCAGCGGCGTCTTCCGGGATCTGTCGGGTCAAGCGCGCGGCCAGCTTCTGGGCACGACGCCAGCGAAACAGACCACGCGTTTGGACCTAGCCGGGCTTGCACTTGCCGAAGAGAACGAAGCCAAGATCTGGCACGAACTGACCCACGTGCGCCGCCAAGTCTCGCGCCAGTCCTACGATGGGCTTGCCGCTCAACTGCCGCGCGTACGCTACTTCCGTCGCGCGTGAAGCACACGCGGGGGATCGTACCAGGGGTCGCGACGCGCAGGCTCGCGTCCCAGAATCTCCCGACCATGGTGCACGGCGGTCACGTCGTATGCATCACCCAATGCCGCCTGCACCGTGCCCTCGAAGTCCTCGTACCCGCGATGGGCCTTGTCGTTGCACAATAGTACCGCGTGCGCGGGTTCCAATACGGCGACGGATTCCAGGAGCTCAGGCCAGAACTTGCGCAGGACACGATCGTCGCCCCTCCCGACTCCGAAGGCCGGAGGATCCGCGACCACCACGTCGAAATGCTCGGCTGCTCCACGTTGAGCTCGGCGACGACACCGTCGCAAAAAAGCCTGTGCGGTATCAGGGACCACCCGGAAATCGGTGCCGTTCAGCGCGGCGTTGCGCCGTCCCCAGCTAAGATAGCGCCGCTCGGGATCCACGTTGACCACGTCGCGTGCGCCACCGGCCCGCGCCGCGACGCCAAAGCCGCAGGTGTAGGAGAAGAGATTCAGTACCAATCCCCCACCGGCGAGAGCCCGCACCCGGCTGCGCGCCATCCGCCCATCGAGAAAGAGTCCGAAGTCGTGTCTGGGGTCGGTGCCTATTTCGAAGCGGAGCCCGTCTTCGACGGCGAGGATCTGCTCGGGCGCCGGAATCCCTCCCCAGCGCAGTCGTAACGCCTGATCTCCCTCCTTGCCCCGCCAGCGCAGAAGGATCGAACGTCCAGGGAATGCCGCCTCAAGAGCGGCTATCAGTGCCTCGCCCTGCCCAGCTGGATTGTAGTCAGAGCAGACCACCAGCCGCCCGAAGCGATCCACGATCAGTCCGGGACCATCGTCCGCTGCACCGGCGACCACCCGAACGCAGGCGTCCTGCCGCTGCAATAGGTCGTCTCGGTACGCGATCGCGTCCGACAGAATCCGCGCAATGTGGCTAGGGCCCGGAGACAGGAGCCGTACCTTTCTTGACCAGAACCCGCGGCGTCGGAGGATCCATTGCCGAGATTCTTGCATGGAATTGCCAGGAAGGCCTTGTGGTTCGCCAAGTCGTCATTCGCGCGCCCTGTTTACCGACGGTGACCTCGATGGCGAGCGTGCCTGGCCATGCTGCCCCGCCATCATGCATTATCGCGCGATCGCCGACTTGTTTCCGACCCTCATTGGCTCGCTGCCTTCCGTCCTTCACACGCGCGCCGAAGCCTCGCGTAGCGAGGGGGTGGCAGAGTCGGAAGCGGGACCCGAAGACCTGGCGCGGTGCACTGGGCAGGCTCCAGAGCAGTGCGCACATGGCGGGCTGATGCATGAGGGCGACTGTGCGCTAGATTTGGCGAAACATGGTCGTTTCGCCTCCGCCCCAGCCGCCCGCGCCAGTCGGGATCGCCGCTCGCCTCCAGACCAGCGCCTTGCGCTCGCGCCAGACCCTGGGCCTGGTCTGGCGCTCGACGCCGACGGGCACGCTTGGTTTGGGCACGCTGACCATCCTCGCCGCGTCGCTGCCACCGCTCGTGGCCTACGTGGGTAAGCTGATCGTCGACGCCGTGGTCGCGCGCGACACGGCCCGAGCCACGCGCATGGTGCTCTTCGAGCTTGCGGTGGTCGCGGCCATGGCCCTGCTCGAACGATCCCTCGGCCTGGTTCGGCAACTCGTCGGAGCGCGACTCGGTATCGACGTCAACGTGGCCATCCTGAAGAAGGCGGAAACTCTCGAGCTTCGGCACTTCGAGGACTCCGAGTTCTACGACAAGCTCTCGCGTGCCCGCCGCGAAGCCTCGCTGCGGCCGCTTTCGCTCATCGAGAGCAATTTCCAGGTTCTGCGCAATATCCTGACCTTGGCCGGCTACATCGTGCTGCTCGTGCGCTTTTCGAACCTGATGGTGCTGGTCCTGCTTGCCGCCACGGTTCCGGCCTTCATCGCCGAGGCGAAATTCTCGGGCGCCGCCTTTCGCCTGCGCAACTGGCGCTCGCCCGATACGAGGCGCCTCCTCTATCTCGAATACGTGCTGGCCAACGACGAGCACGCCAAAGAGGTGAAGCTCTTCGGCCTCGGATCCCTGTTGCTCGGTCGCTATCGCAGCCTGTCCGAACGCTTCTACGCCGAAGATCGGCAGCTCGCCATGCGGCGCGCGGGGTGGGGTTATGGCCTGTCGCTCTTGAGCACGGCCGTGTTCTACGCCTGCTACGCGCTCATCGTGACGACCACCGTCCGCGGTCGGCTTTCGCTCGGCGACATGACGCTTTACCTGGTCGCCTTCCGGCAGGGGCAACAGAGCTTTCAGACCATCTTGTCCGCCGTGGGCAGCATGTACGAGGACACCCTCTACATGGCGAACCTCTTCGAGTTCCTCGCCATCCCGACCGAGCGAAAGAGGCCTACCGCCATCACCACCGTCGCGCCGGAGCAAGGCATCCGCTTCGAGGGCGTGGGCTTTCGTTATTCGGGCCCCGACGACGCCGACCGCTGGGCCTTGCGCTACATCGATCTCTTCATCCCAAAGGGGCAAAGCCTGGCCCTGGTCGGCGAAAACGGCGCCGGAAAGACCACGCTGATCAAGCTCTTGTCCGGCCTCTACCAGCCGACCGAGGGACGCGTTCTTCTCGACGGAAAGGATCTTGGCGACTGGGAAGTACAGTCACTGCGCCAGCGCATCGGCGTCATCTTCCAGGACTTCAACCAATACCAACTCGTGCTGCGCGAAAACATCGCCTTTGGCAGCGTCGAGCATCTGCAAGACGATCTGCGCGTGGCGCGCGCGGTGGAGCAGGGTGGCGCCCGCGAGCTGGTGGCGAGCCTCGCGGACGGCGTGGAAACTCAGCTCGGTCGCTGGTTCAAGGACGGCGTCGAGCTGTCGGGCGGGCAGTGGCAGAAGGTGGCGCTGGCCCGCGCCTTCATGCGCGACGAGGCTGACATCCTGATCCTCGACGAGCCGACCGCCGCGCTCGACGCCGAAGCCGAACACGCGGTCTTCCAGCGCTTCCGCACCCTGGCCCAGGGCCGCACCACGGTCCTCATTTCGCACCGATTTCCCACCGTGCGCATGGCCGACCGGATTGTCGTGCTCGAAGGCGGGCGAATCATCGAGGAAGGCACCCACCAAGAGCTGCTCGCCGCCGGCGCCCGCTACGCCCGCCTGTTCGCCTTGCAGGCCGAAGGATACCGATAATCTGCTGACGTCCGCCCCTCGATGTCTTCCCAAACTTTGCCTGCGGCTTCCCAGCTATGGATCAGGACATCTGGGACTTTTGGGGGTGCAAGTGCACCACATTGGAAATCGCCGAGGATTCCGGCCACGGGCCGTCGGCTAGGCACTGGGCACAGGGCACCATCCCATTGGCTGCCAGCCGCGCCTGTCTGGCCTTAGTTCGGCGTTGGGCAAGTTGAGCGGCGACCTGGTCGCCCGTGCCGAAGTACACCTCGTCGGGCGTCTGCTCGTTGAAAGCCGCGTGCGGCATGACCGAGTTGTGTTAAATGCATCAGTTTCGCAACTGGCACGGTACAAACGATTCCAACCACGGAATGTAGTTCATGCATACCCTGAAGTTGTTTCAACCCCGGTCCGATGACCCACCATGCTGGCAAGCTGTCGAACGGCGACTACATCGTGACGCACGAAACTGGCGGCGGAGCCCTCGGCCAGCGGCCATAGGCGATTCGAAGCGGTTTTTTGAGCGTCGGAGAACCCTGCCGGACCGCATCAGCGTGGCCTCGATCGCGTCGGCGCAGCGCGCTTGACCGGGTTTCTGGGGCCTGACGGGGGCTTTCTCGAGCACGCAGGGCAGTCTACTCCATCCCGCCCTTGTCGACGTCCCGTCAGTTCAGCCAGTCTCCGCCCTCGCCACCAGATTGCGAGGGTGGCGGTCGTGCGGGCCAGAGTTTGGGCGCACAGGTGGGCAGTCCCATGGCTTTGAGAATCTTCTTGATGGTGTCCTCGGTCTCGATCATGGCGATGAGGCGCAGCGGGCTCTTGCAGCGAGGGCAGACGGTGTCGATCTCGAACGTCTTTTTTAGGAGCTGGCTGAAACGCCACCCACCGCGACGACGGTCCTGGGGGGCGAAGACAGATAGGCCCCGAGAACGGAGACCGCCTCGGCGATTTGCAACGCCAGCTCACGGGTGGGTACCAGCAGCAAGCCATGGACAGGTACCGGGTGTCGCGAGGGGCGGCCAAGCGTACGAGGCCCGCCAAGCGCCTGCAGAAGTGGCAGCACGAAGGCCGCGGTCTTGCCTGAACCGGTCTTTGCTGAAGCCCATACGTCCTCGCCACGCAAGGCCGCGGGAATGGCCGCCACTTGTACCGGCGTTGGCGCTTGATAGCCCTGGGCCGAGGTGGCGCGAACCAGAGACTCACAAAGGCCAAGGGCCCGAAACCGAGGAGAAGGTGAAGACGATGTCATGCGAGGGAAGCCGCAATCTGCTCGACCGTTTCAAGCGAAATTGGGCCGAGAGCGCCGCTGCGAAATTCGTTCAGCAGAGTCGTCGCTGCCCGTGCAATGTCGAGCCCTCCGGCCCTTTTTACCAGGCCGCGAACTTGGGCGATGGCGGCAAGCAGCCCATGGCTGTCGCAGTTGGCGGCCAGCAGGCCAAATCGCCTCGTGAGCAAGGCTGGGTACTGCCTGACGAGGTAACCCGCCAGGTGCACGGCAACATCTTCGGCTTCGTAGGCCGCGCGGCCAATGCCGTGAGTTGCTGCAAGCTTGTACGAAACGTACTGGGTCATTCCCGGCCACAGCATGCCGGGCGTATCCATGAGAGTCATCCCAGTACCAAGTGAATGCAGCATCTGGCTCTTGGTGATGGCGGGCTCGTCGCCCACGGGAGCAACGTGACGTTTGAGCAAGGCATTCATCAACGTCGATTTGCCAACATTGGGAATGCCAAGGATCATCATCCGCAGGGGTCTCCCGGGCGTGCCTCGCCCGGGAAGCATGGCCTGGCACAGCCTCGGAATGCGCTGGACTTCCCTGGGCCTCTTCGCGCAAAGGGAAAGCGCCTTGACGTCCGGCTGGGAGTTATAGTGCTGCAACCAGCGCCGGGTGTATTCGGGATCCGCGAAGTCGGCTTTGTTCAGCAGCTTGAGGGCCGGACGCTGACCCTGGCGCCGAAGGGCCTCGAACATCGGGTTGCAGCTGGAATGCGGTATGCGGGCGTCCAGCACCTCGATCACCAGATCGATCTTCCGCATGCTTTCAGCGGCCGCTTTCCGCGCGGTGGCCATGTGCCCCGGATACCAGTTGATCGCCATGGTGTTCTTCTGCCCGGCTCCGTCTACCACACCCAGCCGTGACCGCTCGTGGCGTCTTGTGACTGCAAAGGCAACACGCCGGAAATTTCCGCCCTACCAAGACCGATCTGGCCGAGACTGAAGCATCCCCTCTGAGCAACCCCGTGAAGCTTGCCCTCATTTTTCCCCCGGCGTGTGATCCCACGGCGCCGTACCCATCCGTCCCCGCGCTGGCGGGATTTCTGCGCCCCCAGGGCATCGACGTTCTCTCCATTGATGCCAACCTTGAGGGCTTTCGATCGTTGCTGCGTCGCGAGCCCTTGTCCCGACTGGCCGACCCCATCGAGCGGCGCTTGGCCAATCTGCGACGTCGGCGATCGCTCGATCACCAGGCGCAACTCGAACTGCTGGCACTTCTGCGCGTGCGTGGGGAGGCGACGGCGGTGCCAGGTGGAATCGATGCGGCCCTGGCGATCTTGCGCCGTCCTGAGCGCTTCTTTGATCCTGGCATGTACGCCGACGCGGTGACCACGGTCAACGCGGCCTTGCGGGTGATTTCGGCCGCGCACACACCCCTGAAGCTCGACTTCACCACCTGCCGATCGCCTTTCGCGCTGACCACGCCCGAGGAGATGGCGCTCAATGCAGAGCCCGGACGCGACCCTTTCGACGGCTACCTCACGCGCGAATTGGTGCCGCGTTTGCGCCGCTTCCGCATGGACGCCATTGGCCTTTCGGTATGTTTTCCAGGCCAGATGGTCCCCGCGTATTCGTTTGCTCTCAAGCTCAAGCGGGCTTTCCCCGAGGCCCATCTGGTCGCCGGCGGTCCCGCCATCACGCAGGTGCTGCTGCGACTGCACGGCCCGGCGCTTCGGCAGGCGCTGGGGCCGTTCGACAGCGCCGTGGTCTTTGAGGGAGAGCACACCTTGCTCTCGCTGTGTCGCGCCCTGTCCGAGGGTCGCAAGAGCGCGCACGAATTGGCCCAGATTCCCAACTTGGTGCTGCCTGATTCTTCATCGGGCGCAGGCTACCTGCCTGGTCCGCCCGCCGTCGATCTGCACGGCCTTCCCGCCCCTGACTTCGACGGGCTGCCGCTCGATCGCTATCTGTCTCCCCAGTTGCTGCTGCCGTACGATCCCACCCGCGGCTGCTATTGGGGCCGTTGTGCCTTCTGCCACTACGGCCTCACCAAAGCGGGCACGGCACGCTACCGCGAACGTGCGGTCGACACCGTGGTCGAGCACTTGGGCGCGCTGTCGGCCCGTCACGGCACGCGATACTTCTATCTGTCCCAGGATTCGGTGGCGCCGAAAACCCTGGGGCGACTGGCCGATGCGCTGGCGGAAAGTGGGCTCGACCTGCGCTGGGGCACCGACCTGCGGCCCGAGGCGCAGCTCGTGCCCGAGCTTTG
>JADGRD010000173.1 GCA_017881285.1 Pseudomonadota bacterium
AGATGCGATCCTGGAAAATGGTCAAAGGGCACGGCGGCATGATGGCGTTTGACATAGGGGCGAGCGTCGCGGACGCGAAGGCGTTCATTGGCAAGCTCAAGGTCATCCACCCAGGCCGTCAGTCTGTGGGAATCGAACCGGTCGAGCGGCTTGTTGACGATCTGGCGCAGGCTCTCGAGGGATAGCCGCGGTCATCACGTGTTGTGGTTTCGTTCGACCGCATGGCGCTGATGTGCATACCGGCACATGGGAATGGGGACTTGACACTCAGCGATTCGTCTCCTAAGTACAACTCGATGCCATCGGCGGGCGACGGCAACCGGATGCGACGATCCGGCATGGGTGCCACCAGCTGTCTCTTGCTGGCCGCCCAAATTCTGTCGCTTGGCCACCTGCTGCTGGTGCGCCATGTCACGTGCCCCGAACACGGTGATGTCATCCACTCGGGGCAACCGCGCGAGGCACTGCCCGCGCGGCCCATCGCTGACGGAGTTCTTGCTTCCGGCCAACCCATTGTGGGCGCGGCATCGCGTGCCGCGGGCGACCATCACCACTGCCTCATCTGCACCGTCACGCGGGAACGCTTCGCCCTGTTGCCGTCCGCCAGCACAGGCGCGGAGAGTATCGAGCTTACAGTTGCGCTCGTTCCGTCGTCGGACGCTAGTCCGTTGGCACCGGTGGCGGTGATCGTCCTTTCTCCCAAGAACTCGCCCCCGGCTGGCTGACCGTCGAGGCGGCCGCCAGCGCCGCCCACAACACCAGCAGGGAAGATGGGTCGCGGGAACGTCCCGGCTTTCCTAATTTGGGCCTGACGTTCCCGCTCGATCGAGAAAGTCACGGAGGACGCGTTCATGATCCACATTGCTTTGAGCACGGTCTTGCTACTGGCGCAGCCGCCCGAGAGTACGGTCCCGGCGCCAAGCGGAACCGATAATCCGACTCTGCCGATTCTGCCGATTACCCCGATTGCCACCAGCCCGGCGGTCGCACCCGAAACCCAACCGGCCCCTTCCCAGGATGACCTCCTTCGGCGCATCGAAGCTCTGGAGAAGGCGGCGGAGGAGCGCGCTCCGCCCCTCGCGACAGCCTCAACCGCGGGGGCCTTCATTCAGAATCGCTTCAACCCGGATCTCTCACTCATTACCGACTTCGCGTTGGTCGGCACCAGCCTCAACGACAAGTCCGCCCAGACCTTGGCTGTTCCCGGACTCATCGAGCAATCGGATCGGGGCGGAAAGCTGCGCGGGTTTTCCTTCAACTATCTCGAGCTTGCCTTCAACGCCGCGGTCGATCCCTACTTCGACTTCTTCAGCGTACTCACGTTCACCCCGAGTGGGTTTGACATCGAGGAGACCTACGTCGACACCCGCCAGCTCCCGTTCGGCTTTCAGCTCCGCATCGGCAAGTTCCTGTCTGCGTTCGGACGACTCAATGGCATGCACCAGCACGTCTGGGATTTCTACGACCAACCTCTCGTCTACGAGGTTTTCATGGGGGCCGAGGGCTGGAAGAACCCTGGCGCCAGGGTGTCCTGGACGGCGCCTGTCGATTTCCTCTTGCAGGTCAACTTCGAGGTCTTTCAGGGCGTCAACGACGAATCGCCGATCTACAACGCCACCTCCTACGACCTGACCGCGGAGAACGGGACGAACCTCTCGTCCAAGGCTCCCTTCGTCCCGGCCCTGTACGTCGGTTCGCTCAAGACGTCCTTCGATTTCGGAGACAATGTCTTCCTCCTGGGTGCGTCGGTCATGTATGGACACTCGACCCGGACGCGCAGCGAGGGCCTCCCGACCGACATGGCCTTCAGCGCTCCCGGCACGATCCTGTACGACGGAGAATTGACCTACAAGTACTTGCTGAGCTCGTACCGGAGCATCACCTGGCAAAACGAATACCTTGGTCTGCTGTCGTCCGGGGATCTTGCCCTGGCCTCCGACGGACTCGTGCACGCGGCCGACAAGAAACAGGGCGGCTTCTACTCCCAGCTCATCTGGCGATTCGACGAACCGGGCCGGTGGAGGGTGGGGGCTCGCTTCGACCTGCTCGACCAGAATTCGTTCACCGTCGATGGCGTGGCGCAGCCGCTCGACAACATGCTCCAGCGCTACAGCACCATGCTGGAGTTCAGCCCGACCGAGTTTTCCAGATTCCGACTTCAGTATGCCTACGACAGATCTCGCTTCCTGGAAGGGGCGCGCAAGGATGTCCACGAGCTCTTGCTCGAAGTAAACATTGCCGTCGGGCCTCACGGGGCCCATTCATTCTGATCACCACCACGCCGCCGTCTGAATAGGAGAAAGTTCATGAAGCTCATGATGACAAATCTTCTGAGCGCAGCCGCGATCAGTTTCGCCCTCGCCGTTCCCGCGCAAGCGAAGACCAAGATCGTGGTCACCTATCCGTATATCGCGTCCCTCGTCGGGGAAATCGCCAAGGACCGAGCCGACGTAAGCACCCTGGCCAAGGGTGACGAGGACCCGCATTTCGTGGTGCCGCGACCCTCGTTCATCGGCAAGCTGCGCCAAGCGGACCTTCTCATCATCAATGGCGCCTCGCTGGAGATCGGGTTCGTGCCACCTCTCATCCGGCAGGCCAACAACCCGAAGATCATGCCGGGTGGCGAAGGCTTCGTCGATCTGTCCCAGTCCGTCAACCTCATCGAGAAGCCCGACAAGGTGAGTCGATCGGAGGGCGACATCCACCCAGAAGGAAACCCGCACTTCATCCTCGACTGGCACAACGTGCCGGCCGTGGCACGGGTCATCGCAGATGCGCTTGGGCGCGCCGACCGTGGCGGTGCCGGCGCGTACCAGAAGAACCTCGATGCATTCCTGGCCCGCTGGAAAACGCAGTCCGCCGCGTGGGACAAGAAGGCCGAACCGCTCCGAGGCAAAGCGATCTTCCAGTACCACCGCCTCTTCAACTACTTCGCCCTGCGGACGGGAATGAAGATCGTAGGCGAGCTGGAGCCGAAGCCCGGCATTCCACCTACCAGCAGACACCTCGAAGAACTGCTCGTGGCGAATGCGGCGAGCACCGTCTACATGATCATCACGGACCCGTATCACGAGCAGAAGTCTCCGGAAGGCGTGGCGAAGAAGATGTCGATCCCCTGGGTGGTGCTGCCACAAGACGTTGCCGCGGTTCCGGCCGCGCGGGACATGTTCAGCCTGTACGACACTCTCTTGGCAAGGGTCCTGCCGTGATCGACGTCCTCTTCAGCGCCTTCCTTCTCTCCGTCGTGCTCCTCGGCATCCATTCGTACTACGGACTGCACATCATCGAGCGTGGCATCATCTTCACCGATCTCGGCATCGGGCAGATGGCAGCTTTTGGCGCGGCGATCGCCATCCTGGCGTTCGATGGCAGATACATGTATCCGGTGTCGCTCGTCTTCTCGCTCGCGGGCGCTTTTCTCATCGCTCTGTCGACGAAACGAACGCGAAACCACGAGGCGTTCATTGGGCTGCTCTACGCCTTCGGGATGAGTGCGGCTGTCATCGCCCTCTCCCGGGCGCCCCGCGGCGCGGAGGAGATGCAACATCTGGTCGCCGCCGATATCCTCTTCGTGCCGATGCACGCGGTACTCAAGACCGCGGTTCTCTATGCGGTCATCGGCACGGTTCTCTGGCTCACGATGGGACGATTGCGCGGCACCTTGAAAGAGCTGGTGTTCTTCGGCACCTTCTCGCTCACCGTGACAAGTTCCGTGAATCTCGCGGGCGTTCTCGTGGTGTTCGCCATCCTCGTCGCGCCCGCGTTCATCGTGTCGAGCATGAAGGGCTCGTTCCGGGTGAAGCTGCTGCTCGCGTGGGGACTCGGCACGGTACTCAACCTCATCGCCATCACCGCATCGTACTTCCTCGATCTTCCGACAGGCCACACCGTCGTAGCGCTCTACGCGCTGAGCGGGATCGTCTTCACTCTCGCCCGAGGGTCAGGGAAGTCTAGCCATGGAGAAAGTGCGACGTTGGCATCGCAATGATTTGTGACTGGCGCGATGTTCAGCATTTCCCGGGGCCTTCGTAGGTGCAGCCTGAGGGGCAAGTTTCGCGCACGATGATCCTAGCGAGGCCTGGAAGGTGCCAGCGCGAGCGAAGTCGATCCCACCAACAACAGCATCACGAGTCCCGTGTTTCCGAATGTCTTGCGCAGGTTTCTCCTCCGCTATTTCCGCACGTTTGGGCGCGAGCTGTAAGTGTTCCAGAATAGCACCGTCTTGTCGGTGAGCTGGTTGTTCCCTGCGTCGGCGACCAGGGCGGCCAGCGCCTTCCCTGTGTAGGTTGTTTCAAGGGGTAGTCCGTGGGCTGCCGCAAGTTCGACCGCCTCCTGCGCTTCGGTGGTGGGCTTGGCGTAGCCGTCACCAAGGAACTCATCGCGGACGCGAAGTCCCACACTTTCTGGCTCAAGCCGGGGAAACCCAGGATCGGATTCGCTTAGCAGTGCCACGGCATCCTGCACGACTCGCCTGGCGAGGGCGAGGCTCGCGATCACCGCAGGGACGACGCGTACACCGACGACATGAATTGGCAGTCCGAGAGCCGCGAATCCCGTAGCGAGCCCGCTGGCAGTCCCCATAGAGCCGAATGGGACATAGACCACGTCTGGTCCGGGCAACTCGCCGCGTTCGATCTGCGCCGCTAGTTCGAGGGCAGCGTTGACGAATCCTATCGTTCCCCTGGGGACCGTCCCGCCGAAGGGGATGACGAATGGCTCGATTCCATCATCGTGGGCAATCTTGGTCTGTAGCTCGGCGCTGCTCTCGACGGCATCGCGCTGCGAGTCCACGAAGTGCAACGTGGCGCCCGCTACGCGATCGGCGAGGAGATTCGCATCCAGATAGGGAGTCGACGGCTGGGGCGTGAGCACGGCGTGAATCTTCAGCCCAAGTTGCTTTCCGTAGACCGCCGTCGCGCGTACGTGATTGGAACCGCGCGCTCCGAAGGTGATGATTGATCGCCGCTTCTCGGCCAGCGCTTGGCCGAGCAGGAATTCGAGCTTGCGAACCTTGTTCCCGCCATAGGCTTCACCCGAGAGATCATCCCGCTTGACGAAGAGAGAACGAAGACCGAGCTGCCGGGCCAGTTCCGTCAACGGCTCGACCGGTGTGGGAAGGGACGCAAGCGATACATGCGCCAGCGCCCGAGTTCCGGGAAATCGGGCGTGCAGAGGCAACGTCATCGAATCACACGCTTCGCAGCTCAGCCGGCGCCAGATGGATGGCCTGGTTCGGACAGCACGGAATGCACCGGCCGCAGCCATCGCAGCGCTCGGCGCAAATGGCGATGCGAGCCGGCTCGCAGGGCACTTCGAAGGTCAGGCAGTACTTTACGCATTTCGCGCAGCAGTAATTCAAGGGCTCCTCGATGGCGTGATGTGGACAGGACGAGACACATATTGCGCATGAGGAGCACTTGGTCGCATCGAGGACGACTCGTTGTTTCAAGGTGCAGAGAAATCCCCCGGATTCTGCCGGTGGCCGTGGCCACCGCACGCCATGCCTGGCTGCATCCGCTTGAGGGCGCCAGCCTTGAAGGACTCCACGGTCTGGGTGACGGTGGGGTGCTCCGCGAGGAAGACGCTGATTCCGGCTGCCATGAGCTTGTTGAGCGCGCCCATGCCGATGCCACCCACCACGATGCCGTCGAGAATTTCGCCTTGGAGAGAAGCAAGAGGCGTACACATGCCGTGGCTGTGATGCTGGTTGCGATTGGCAATGGCGCGGCAATCCCCGCTGTCGGTATCCACGATGAGGAAGGCAGGGGCGGAGCCAAAGTGGGCACAGACTTGGCTGTGGAGCCCCTGGTCTTCGTTCACTGGGATGCAGATGTGCATGGTCTTTTCTCCTTGCAAGATGGTGCTTCGGCCACGTGGGGCCTGGCCATTCTTCGCGTTATTTCTTCTTGTCGTGCAACTCGCAGCAGCGCCGCCCTTGACGATGAACGGGACCGCCCTCGATCTGGAGTGCCTTGCCGTGCACGAGAGCGTCCGCCACCTTGCGATGGGCCGACTCGACGATCCGGCTGAAGGTCGGTCGCGATACGCCCATCTGCTCGGCGGCCTGTTCCTGGTAGAGCCCACCGAGGTCGGCCAGCCGGATGGCCTCGAACTCGTCCAGGGTCATGACGACCACCTCAAGCTCGGGCATGGGAATGCCCGTCGGTTTGAAAACCGAAGCGGCCGGCTTCCCGGCGATGAGGCGGCAGCAGAACGGTCTGGGCACGCGAATACCTTCGGACACATTATGGACATATGTGCACTCAAGTCAAGCGGACCTCCCCCGAAGCCTATCGCCCGGGGTAGCACCGTTCGCCGTCTCGAACCGGGTGCTAGTCATCACGGTTTCTGTTCCACGATGTACCTGCCGCGGCCAAGAGAGCGCGGAAATCCGAATCGTCCTCCGCCACCAGCAGGCGTCCATGCACCTGGGCAAGGGCCGATTCCTCGGATTCTACAGGCCACTTAGTCTTCGGCAAATACGATGCTGACTGCCTCATCGAATATTCCTCCTGTTTCCACGGCCAATGCCTCCCGGTGTGCCGCATGTCACGCCTACCCGCTGTGGCGCTGTCATGGCCCCGCGGTTTCCTGAGTTCGGCTCCATTGTGAATTCCTGTCGCGTTTGCCCGTGCCGGTCGTTGCGCTCTTGGTTTGTGACTCGAAAGCTTCAAGGCGCCCTTTCCCTCGGGCGCGAGCCCGTGGGGTCTCGAAGAAAAGGATGTCGGCTAGCTTCGGCTGCCGGCCTGCTGATTGGTTTTGAACCTTGGCCGCGCCTCGCATCGTCGGCTGGAGGCCACCTGCGCGAGATGCCTTGCCTCCCATGGGTCCACGGCTTTCACTACGCTGCGACCGAGCCCCAGAGGCCGCCCGTTTCGTAGGTGGCGGTGGTGGAATCGCACCTCGCGTGGTCGGCACGCCGCCTCTCGTTACCGAGGCATGGACAAGATAGGGTCCGGGCAGGCCGCTCACGGCGTCGCCTAGGACGCGGAGATAATCCCCTGGTCGGAATCGTATGGTTTCAGAGGCGCGATCCTGCGCCGGAAACCGCGCAACCGCGCCATTTTCCAGCACGATGCCATCGACGTCACCTTCGGGCGACTCGAGGTAGCGCCCGAACTTACCGTCGACGTTCGGGCGCGAAGGAACTTGCGATTTGATTTCTCTGGGCTGAGCCGTACTTGCCGAACCATAAGCAACCCCGGCCGGAATGGAAACGAAAAGAAATATCCAGCGGCCGAAGGCTGTCATGGGT
>JADGRD010000174.1 GCA_017881285.1 Pseudomonadota bacterium
TTGCCTTGTTCGCCGAACACGGAAGCCATCTGATCCATGATCCCGCAGGCTACCCCCACGAACCCGTTTTCGGCCTCTTGTCCAAGCTTCGCAACCTCGAGGGACGACATTTCGAAGCCGCCAAGGGTGCGCAAGAGCAGGACGGTTGCCACCTCGTAGGCCGCCGAAGAGCTCAAACCAGCACCGCGCGGGATACTGCCGTTGATGGCGGCCACGCAGGCTGGGACCTTGATCCCGCGCTTGGAGAGGGCCCAAACCACTCCCTTGAAGTAGTCCGCCCAGGGATGTTTGGCATCACGTTGCAGCGGCTCCATGGGAAAAGAGCAACTCTCCCCCAAGTCGACGGCGTGAAGGGTGAAGGTGTCGCCGGGCACTCGCCGTGCAGCCAAGGCAACGCCCCGGTCGACGGCGGCGGGCAGGACGAAACCTTCGTTGTAGTCGGTGTGCTCACCAATCAGGTTCACCCGCCCCGGGGCATAGGCCGCAGCTTCCGGCTCCTGGTTGGCAGCCTTGCGGAATGTGGCAAAGACATCGTCGCGGTCTATCTTCACTTGCAGCACTTGGAATCACCTCGACTGTTGTTCCAGATAGGGGAAGGGTATTGCCCTCGCTTCACCATATCGCGAATGGTTTCCATCGCGCTGGGCTTATCCTTGGCGTGGGTCACGCCGAACCAGGCATCGGAGGTCGGAAGGACACGCACCTTCGCGGTCCCCTCCTTGAGGATCTCATTGAGGGCCACAGGGATTGGGATTTCGGAATTGTCTCGGGTCCGATTGGGGACCGCAAGGAACCGGGTGAGATGGCGCTCAAGCTGGTCGAAGACCACGGGAGAGAATCCGAGCATATTCATGGAAACCACTTCGTCCCCTTTCAGGACGTGTGCATTTCCGGCCTCGTCCACGTATCTGGCGCTGTCTCCAGCTCGCTCCACCCGCAGGCGCTCGACCAATGCCTTGAGAAAGCCCTCTTCATCAACCGCGCAGATGGCCCGCGCAACGGCCCCATACTCGGAGAGCGTCTGCATGATCGGGTAGCCCACCACACAATATTCTGGCAGGCACCCCGCCTGCATCAGGTGCTGGGCCGCGGCTTTGAATGAATTCTTTCCGTAGTAGTCATCGGCGTTGATAGAGAGGAAGGGTTCTTTCACCCCGTGGCGGGCGCACCAAATGGCATGGGTCGTGCCCCAGGGTTTGGTGCGGCCGGCGGGCACAGTGAACCCTTGGGGCAGATCGTCGATCTCCTGAAAGACGTAGTCGACAGGCACGCGGCTCTCGTACTTGCTGCCCACCACGGCACGGAAGTCGGATTCTAAATCGTGGCGGATGACGAAGACGACCTTGGCGAACCCGGCGGCCAACGCATCGTAGATGGCGTAGTCCATGATGGTCTCGCCGCTCGGCCCGAAACGATCGATTTGCTTCAGGCCGCCGTAGCGGCTGCCCATTCCTGCAGCAAGGACAAGGAGCGTGGGATTCATGCTAGTGGATGGTCTCGTCGTACCCGAGAGTCACCATACATATAGAGTTACCATACATATAGTGACGCTAGCCCTGTTGCCGGCTCAAGAAAATTGATTTCGCGTCGAACAGCCGCGCTGGCTATCCACACCGCGGTCGTGGCAATATCGCACCCGCTCGAAGAGGTGTCATGCGTCGAATTGCGAAATCCCTCATGCTACTTATTGCTAGCACAGGATGTTCGGGCCTGCGCGAGCAGGGCCATCCTGCTGCAGTTCCGGCTCCGGTGAACCTCCAGCGCATGCCGGAAGGCCTTCTCGTCCGGGTGGGCGATGGCTTTCTCAAGCTCGAAGTCTGTGCCAGCGACGTGGTCCGGGTTGCGTACGCCAAGGACCAGGGGTTCTTCGCGCGCAAGAGTCTGGCGGCGCAGCCGAAGCGCTGCGAGGGTGCGCCGTTCGAGGTGACCGAGGGTCAAGGCACGGCAACCCTCGCCACCTCGAAGCTCCGTGTCCGCATCAACCTCACGACTGGGCGCGTGGTATTCCTCGATCCCGCCGGCAATCCGGTTCTCGAGGAGAAGGAAGGCGGCCGGACGCTCATGGCCGCGACGGTTCAGGGCGAGGACACGCAGCACGTCCGGCAAGAGTGGATGCCCCACGCAGATGAGGCGCTCTACGGCCTGGGTGAAAACCACCTCGGGCTTTTGAACCTGAAGGGATACGACCTCGACCTCTGGCAACACAACGGCACCCTGGTGATTCCGTTCCTGGTTTCGAGCCGTGGCTGGGGCGTTCTTTGGGACAATACTTCCTTCACACGATTCGGAGATCTACGCGAGCTCGCCCCCATCCCAGCCGAGCGCATTTTCGACGCCAGCGGCAAGCGCGGCGGATTCACAGCGTCGTACTTCCGCGGCGCGGATTTCAAGCACTTGGTCGCCGAGCGCGTGGACCGCACCATCGACATCGCGCTGTCGAGCAAGGAGAAGAAACCCAATCAGCTGATTCACCCCAGCTTGCCCGAAGGTCCCGCCAGCGTGCGCTGGGTGGGGGAGGTCGAGCCGGAGGTGACCGGCGACTACACCTTCCAGACCTTTTCGAACAGCGGCATCAAGATGTGGGTTGACGATCGTCTGGTCATCGACCATTGGCGGCAAGGCTGGCTGCCCTGGAAAGACGTGGCCAAGGTGCGGCTTGAGGCCAAGCGCCGCCACAAGATCCGGCTCGAGTGGAGCAAGGATCAAAACATGGAGACGGTACAGCTGCTGTGGAAGACACCAGCCCCATCTCAAGCAGCGCAGACCACCTCGCTGTGGTCGGAAGTCGGCGACGGCATCGACTACTACTTCGTCTACGGTCCCGAGCTGGACAACGTGGTCGCGGGCTACCGGCGCATCACCGGGCCGGCGCCCATGATCCCGCGCTGGGCGCTGGGCCTGTGGCAAAGCCGGCAGCGCTACGAGACGGCGAAAGCGAGCCTGGACGCCGTCGAAGGTTTCCGCTCGCGCGGCATCCCCTTCGACACCATCGTGCAGGACTGGTTCTACTGGAAGGAAGACAGCTGGGGCTCGCACGAGTTCGACAAGCTCCGCTTCCCCGATCCCGATGGCTCGATTCGCAAGATCCACGAAAAGCACGCTCGTATCATGATCTCGGTCTGGGGCAAGTTCTATCCCGGCACGAAGAACTTCGAGGCCATGCGCTCGCAGGGATTCCTCTACGGACTCAACTTGACCGAAGGGCTGCGCGATTGGGTTGGCAAAGAAGGCGGCTATCCGTATACGTTCTACGACGCGTTCAATCCCGAGGCGGGCAGGCTCTTCTGGTCGCAGATGGAACAGGCTCTGTTTCGCAAGAACGTGGACGCCTGGTGGCTGGACGCGCCGGAGCCGGACCTGTCGCCGACGCCCACGCTGGACGGTCAGCGCACCCACATGCACCCGACGGCGCTCGGCTCCGGTTCGCGCATGCTCAATGCGTACTCGCTGATGAACAGCAAGACCGTCTACGAAGGGCAACGGTCGGTGGCGCCGGACCAGCGCGTTTTCATCTTGACCCGCTCCGCGTTCGCGGGAAACCAGCACTATGGCGCGGCCGTCTGGTCGGGCGACATCACCTCGACCTGGACGGCGTTGCGGTTGCAGATCCCGGCCGGACTCGGGATGTCGGTCTCGGGAATCCCGTACTGGACCATGGACATCGGCGGATTCTCGGTCCCGGCGCGCTTCGCGGTGGCGCACCCCACCGCGGAGGACGCGGAGGAATGGCGTGAGCTGAATGTCCGCTGGTTCCAGTTCGGGACGTTCGTACCCTTGCTGCGCGTCCACGGCGAAGCGCCGAAGCGAGAGATGTGGGAGCTCGGCGGCGAGAAGCACCCCGCCTACCAGGCCGAGCTGAAGTTCGACCGGATTCGCTATCGCCTGCTTCCCTATATCTACTCCCTCGCGGGCGCCGTCACGCACGAGGGCGGAACCATCATGCGGCCGCTCGTCATGGACTTTCGCGCGGACGCAAAGGCGCGGGACGCGACCGACCAGTATCTCTTCGGGCCGGCGTTCTTGGTGAGCCCGGTAACGACCTACAAGGCCCGCGCTCGCGCCGTCTACCTGCCGGGCGCAACCGCTTGGTACGACTTCTGGACGGGTACCAACCTCACGGCCGGCCAGACCATCGATGTCCCGGCGCCATACGACTCCATGCCCATCCACGTGCAGGCCGGTTCCATCGTGCCGACCGGTCCCGAGATCATGTACACGGACGAGAAGCCCGCGGACCCGATCGTGCTCTGGGTCTACGCGGGAGCGGATGGCGCGTTCACGCTCTACGAAGACGACGGTCTCACCTACGGCTACGAGAAGGGGGCCTCCACCCGCATCCCGATCCGTTGGAACGACGCCGCATCCACCCTCACCATCGGCAAGCGAGAGGGCTCCTATGCGGGCATGCAGAAAGAGCGCACCTTCGAGGTCGTGCTCGTGTCGAAGGCGAGGCCGGTCGGCTTCTCGTTTGCCCCCAAAGCGGACAAGAGCATTCGCTACGATGGTGGTGCGGTGGAGCTGAAGCTGTAGGGAGAGGGCACAGAGGAGACGGAGGTCGCAGAGACATCTGACGTGGAACTCGGCGTCGCCCCTAGTCCTCGCCCAGCGCGGACGCGGGGCGAGGGGACCGGAGTGGCCGCATCACCTCGCCCCGCGCAGCGGGGAGAGGTCGCCGAGCACAGCGAGGCGGGTGAGGGGCTGCGGCGTTTCATGCTTGAAGGCGCCGGACCAGCGGCTCGGCGGCGAAACCGTGGTGACGAATCCGAAAATCGTTCAGTGCTCTAGACAGGTCGGTGCGCAAGAACCGACCTGCCCCCAGGCTCAGCCGTGATTCGGCGGCTGTTTAGCACGGGCGTGTCTGGCCCGGAGTGCGAGCGCGAGCATGGTCGCGCCGAACAGCAGCAGCACGATCCCCCAGTCGAGGTTGACGTTGATGCCAAGCGAGTGCTCTGCGTAGATTTGGGGATCGGATACCAGCCCGAAGACGGCGAGCAACACGCCGAAGACAGAGAACATCAGGCCGATGGGCAACCGTACGTCGAGATTCATCGCACGACCTTTCGCCGTCACTTCACCAGAAAATGATGTTCAAGACCAGAGCCAGCGCCAGCATGCCCACGCCGAGGATGGCCGGCCGCTTGTACCAAGCGACGTCTTCTTCCTTCGGCCTGGGCGTCAGCGAGTACACGAGGCCGGCAAGCTCCGGTTCGGACTTGCGCTGCCGGGTGGCGAGGGAAACGCCCACGGTGACGACGAAGCACGCGGAGAACGCCCAGATGGCCGTCCAGAAGTTTTGCGCCATCTCGCTGGGATACTGCTGCGACATGGACAGCCAGCCGCCTTTGATGCCGGCACCCGCCCCCTTGGGAAAGGACAGACCATGGTGAACGGCGGCGGCGGCCGTGCCCGCGAGCAGCCCGAAGAACGCGCCGTGGCCCGTCGTCCGTCGCCAGAACATCCCGAGCAAGAACGTCGCGAAGAGGGGCGCGTTCACGAAAGCGAACACGAGCTGCAGGACGTCCATGATGTTGTTGAACTTCGCCGCCGAGTAGGCACAGGCCACACTGGCGCCGATTCCCGCGATGGTGGCGGCGCGCCCCACCGCGAGATAATGGGCGTCGCTGGCGTTCTTCCGGATGTAGCTCTGGTAGATGTCGTACGTCCAGACGGTGTTGAATGCGGTGACGTTGCCCGCCATTCCGGACATGAACGACGCAATCAGCGCCGTCAGCCCGAGCCCGAGCAGACCCGTGGGGAAGTAGTGGGCGAGCATGGCCGGCACGACCATGTCGTAGTTGAGGCTGTCGCCCTTGCTCGGGAGCGAGAAGTGCGCGTCGCCGCCCACGTGCATTGCGATGGCCAGCATTCCGGGGAGGATGACGAGGACCGGGAAGAGCATCTTGGGGAACGCGGCGATGATGGGAGTCCGCCGAGCGGCGCCCATGTCCTTGGCCGCCATGGCGCGCTGAATGACCAGGAAATCCGTGCACCAGTAGCCGAACGACAGGACGAAGCCGAGGCCCATGGCGAGCCCGAACCACTCGATCCCCATCGGGTTCGATGCCGCCGAACCCGTGAATTTCCACGTGTGCGACCAGGCGCCCTCGGGCATTCCGCTGCGCGCGGCGACGACCGCGAGCCGGCTGGTGACGCCGTGCCAGCCACCGACCTGCTTCAAACCGAGCAGCACGAGCGGCAAGAAGCCGAAGACGATGAGGAAGAACTGCAGGACCTCGTTGTAGATGGCCGACCGCAGCCCGCCCATGAAGATGTAGACGAGCACGACGACGCCCGAGGCAACGATGCAGAGATGGAGATTCCAGCCGAGGATCGCGTGAAGCAAGGTCGCGAGCGCGTACATCGAGATTCCCGAGGACATGACGGTCATGCACGCGAACGCCACGGCGTTGAACCCGCGTGTCTTCTCGTCGAAGCGGAGCTTCAGGTACTCCGGCACCGACCGCGCTTTCGAGCCGTAGTAGAACGGCATCATGAAGACGGCCACGAACACCATCGCCGGGACGGCGCCCAGCCAGTAGAAGTGGCTGGTCATGATCCCGTACTTCGCGCCCGAGGCGGCCATGCCCATGACTTCCTGCGCCCCCAGGTTCGCGCCAAGAAAACCCAGGGCACAGATCCAAGCCGGCAACGCGCGCCCCGACTCGAAGAAGTCCTTGGTCCCGTTGACGCCCTTGCGGACCACGAAGCCGATGCCGAGGACGAAGACGAAGTAGACGATCAGCAGGCAGTAGTCGATGATGCCGAGTTGGATGAGCATCGAGTTCTAGACTTCTCCTTGCTTGCGAGCGGCACGATGGGGCGCTCCCCGGCCGGCACGAATTTACTACACAAGGCGGCGGGGAGCGGATAACAGTCGCCGCCGCAAAGAGGAGAGTGAGCCTGATGTCGTTTCGTAATGCTCGTCCAGGATCGTCGGTGGTCGGCGGGGCGTTCATGCTCTGTGGGTTGGTCTTGCTCGGGTGCGCGGTCACCCAGCTGGGCGCCACCAGTGCGGACCTGGCGCGGGCACACGACCAGGCCGCACCGGGCGAGACCACGTTCGCGAGCGAGTGTGCCAAATGCCACGGCCAGCGCGGCGAGGGACGCGGAGGGCTTCCGGCGCTCATGGGGCCCGGTGCCTTGCCCGAGTACCCGCGCGACATCGCGAGCTCGGGCGATCCGGCGCTCACCGACCCCCAACTCCTCCAGATCGAGGCGCAGTCGCGTCCGGCGGGCGCGGCCTGGCGGGA
>JADGRD010000175.1 GCA_017881285.1 Pseudomonadota bacterium
ATGGGCGCCAGCCCGATGAGATTGGCCAGCCATGCGAGGAGAAAGCACCACGCCAGGCCCAAGGCCAGCAACACGCCACGCGCTTGCAGTCGCGAGGCCAGTCGGAAGAGCCGCGGCGAAAGCCAGACGCCGATGATGAGCGAACCGGCCAGGAAGAGGAGCGCCTTGACGACGACGAGCGCGGTGACGCCGTAGGAGAACGCCACGCCGTTGTTCACGGCGGCGATGGTGCCGCCCACCACCGCGAGCACGACCAACCCCATCACGTCATCGATGACGGCCGCGCCCAGGATGATACGCGCCTCCACCGTCTGCAGCCGCCCGAGATCCTGGAACACGCGCGCGGTGATGCCGACACTGGTGGCGCACAGGGTGGCGCCGACAAAGGCGTGCACGTACACGCCCTGCCCGGGCAGGAGCCAGGCGCTCGCCGCCCAGCCCAGGCCGAAGGGCGTGATGACCCCCAGGGTGGCGACCAGCAGCGACGGCGCCCCGACCTTCAGCATCTGCCCGACCGTCGACTCCAACCCGACCTCGAAGAGGAGGACCAGCACTCCCAAGCGCGCCAGCATGTCGAGCGAAGGGCTCGCCCACAGCGGGTCGAGGCCCGAAAACCCGACCAGCGACAGATTGCCCACGACCACACCGGCCAACAGCTCGCCCAGTACCGCCGGCTGCCCCAGACGCACGGCCAGCTCGCCGCCCAGCTTGGCCACGGCCAGGACGATGACCAGCGCCAGCGCCAAAGCGGCCACCGGATCGGCGTGGTCGGTCCCCTGCGCGGCCAGGGCGACCCCCGGTAGGAAGAGGGCCGCTGTGAGAACCAGGCGACGCATGAGGCTCGCCAGCATACCCGAGGAGACGCCAGTGTCGCTAGCCGCGCAGTTGCGCCAGCAGCGCCTCGGGAAACTCGCGAATGTCGCCGTCGCGGTTGACACAGGCGTGGATGGTGTGCCCGTGCGCCAGGATGTCCTCGCCGCGCAGGACGCGGTAGTCGAAACGCAGCGACACCTTGCCGAGATCCCCGAGGCGCGTTTCCACGACGATGACGTCGTCGTAGCGCGCGGGCCGCTTGTAGTTCACCTTGGCCTCGGCGACCGGCAGGTAGATGGCGTGCGCCGCCTCGACGTCGCGCCAGCGAGCGCCCTTGGCGCGCAGCCATTCGTTGCGTGCCGCCTCGAAGAAGCGCAGGTAGTTGCCGTAGTAGACGACGCCCATCTGGTCGGTGTCGCCATAGATGATGCGGATCTCGGTCTTGACCATGCTCACTGACCAGGCGCAGGCGCGGGCGAGGGTCCGGCGGGGGCAGGGCCCTGGATGTACGCATCCACCATCTTGCGCAACTGGGCGTCCTTGGGCACGACGGAGATCTCGATGCGGCGGTTCTGCTGGTAGGCCGCCTCGGATTTCTCGGGGTTGACTGGCCGGAACTTCGAATACGCGCTGGCCGAGAAGTAGCTGCCGTAGGTGTCGGCGAGCGTCTTGTTGGTCTGGAAGAGGTATTCGAGGACCGCGGTCGCGCGCTTGGCCGAGAGCTCCCAATTGAACGAGGCCGAGCCGCGCTCGTCGGCGTGGCCCTGGATGACGACGGTGTCGATGTTGGCGCGCACCTCCTCGTCGGAGAGCAGGTTGCCGAGCGCCCGGGCGAGCGAATCGAGGACGGGCTTCGCCTGTTTCTTGATCGCGTACGAGTTGTATTCGAAGACCAGGCTCTCGTTGACCGCGATGTCGCCGTTGTCGCCGATGGTCGCAACCTGGGCGTCGCCGGTGTGGCCGAGCTGGGCCTCGATCGCGGCCTTGAGCTTGTTGAGCACCGAAACGCGCAATACGGCGATGTTCGTCAGTTGCGCGCGCAGGTTGCCGAGCTGACGGTTGCTCTCGACGACCAGCGCTTGCTGCTCGCCCAGCTTGGCCTCCGAGACCGCAAGCTGCGCGCGGCCGGCCTGCAGGTCCGCCTGCACCATACGAAGCTGGCGCTCGGCGAGGGAGATCTGCTGGCGAGAGGCTTCCAGGCGCTTTTCGGCGATGAGGTTGCGCACGTATGCGAGCAGCACCAGCACGAACATGATGAGCGCCATCGTCGACATGACGTCGGTGAAGGCGGGCCAGATCTCGCGCGTGCCTTCGAAATCGGAGAGAAGCGGCCGACGGGTTCGCACGGGCTTGCCCCTATCCCCTGGGACCGGGCCGCGGCGGGCCGAGTTGGGCCTTGAGCGTGGCGCTCATGTCGCCGAAGGCCAGGCTCAAGCGCTGGACGTTGTCCTTGAGATGGGCGTTGAACTCGTGGAAATCGCCGGTCGTGCTCGCGAACTTCTGCAACGCCGATTCGAAGCGGGCGACCGCGGCATCCAGGCGGGTGATCGACTCGCCAAAGCCCGCGAGCAAGGGGGCCGGTCCGGTCGTGGCGGCTTGCCGGGGCAGCGTGCGGTCGAGGTAGGTTTCGATCTGCACCATCACCGCGGTCCGGCGATCGGAGACATTCGACAAGATCCCCACCACCGTGAGCACCACCGCCGACAACACGCCGACGAGAGAATTGGAGAAGGCCACGGCCATGCCCGAGAG
Source organism: Pseudomonadota bacterium (assembly GCA_017881285.1). Lineage (GTDB taxonomy): Bacteria > Myxococcota_A > Polyangia > Fen-1088 > Fen-1088 > Fen-1118. The sequence continues at coordinate 2,566 of JADGRD010000175.1, forward strand.
GGCGTGGCTCAATCCCTGGCTGACCCCCTGGGTGATATCGGCCGCAGCCGCGGCGTCGCCGGCGACGAGCTGGACGATGCGACCGATCGAAAGGGTCAGCCCGTAGAACGTGCCCAGCAGGCCCAGGATGATGACCAGGCCGGTGGCTCCGCGCACGAAGCGCTCGGCGAGCAGCATCGGCCGGAGATCGGCCTGGAAGCGTTCCTCGATGATGCCCTGGACGTTCGCTTCGCCCGGCCGCCGCGCCGCTTCGCTCGCGTCGCGCAGGATATTGCGCAGCACCGGCAGCCGGAAGTCCGGCTCGAGGCCGTAGGCGCCGCGCAGATCCTTCTCGAGGGCGGCGTAGCGCCCACGCAGCCAGAGAGTTGCCGCCAGCCCGAGGACGAGCGTGGCGAGGGTGGTGCCCAGGATCGTTAGCCCCGCGGCATCGATGAGGGAGAGTCCTGCCAGGATGGTGTTGGTCATGGCTGCGAGGGAGGAGTCATAGCCCGAAGATCCCCGGCGGACAAGAGCCCCTCACCGCGCCCCTCACTCACCTAGCTTTCTGGGTAAGGACGAGCCGCGTAGCGGGGCGAGGAGGATGCCGCCACTCCGTCCCGCAATGCGGCCAGGTACCTTCCCACCTTCGCCCGCGGCTTGCGCATGAGGGCGCCGAGCACGCTGACGGGCGGCGCGGTCAGGCCGGTTTGCTCGGTGAAACGCGCGTGCAGGCTCTGCCAGATGGCGATGGTGTGGTCCACGTCGGCGACCGAGCGGTGAAACTGCCGTGCCGCGGGCGCGTGTACTTGCAAGGCATCCACCAGCGCGCCCAGCCGGTAGCTGGGCAGCCCCGGCACCAGCCTCCGCGCCAGGCGCATGGTGCACAGGAAGTCGCTCTCCAGTCGCAGGCTCGCGCGCGTCAGCTCCGCGCGCAAAAAGCCGCGATCGAAGGCGGCATTGTGGGCCACGATGGGCAGGCCGCGCACGAACTCCTGCAAGCGCGGCATCACCTCTTCCGGCCGCGGCTGCCCGCGCAGCATCGCATCGGTGATTCCCGTCAGCGACGTAATGAAGGACGGCAGGCTCGTTCCTGGGTGCATGAGCTGGTGGAACGTCTTGACCGGCCGGTGATCCACCAGCAGCGTGGCCGCCACCTCGATGGTGCGGTCGTACGCTGGCATGAGCCCGGTGGTCTCGAAGTCGAGCACCACCAGCTCGCGCGTCGTGAGCGTGTCCGGCTGGAACATCATCTTCACACGCTACCGAGACGCGGGCAAGATGTCCACGATTCGCGGTCCCGTGCTACCCTCGGCCAGCGTGACACTCGAAGAACTTCGTCAACAATTCTGGTGGCTGGGTCCGAGCCAGAAACCGCGCGATTCGCACCTTGTGGCGCTGGAGGGCGACATGGTGACCATCAAGGTGATCCAGTGCACCTGGAACCGCCGCACGCAGAAGTACGAGGAGGCGCTGGCGCGCGACTTTCACGGTCTCGGGCTGCACGTGAAATGGCAGCCGTTCTTCTCCGAGAAGCTGCGCGGCGACATCGAGAAGGCTCGCGAGAAGTCCGGCTCGAACTTCGACGAGGGAAGGTTTTTGGAAGAGCAGCGCGCGGCGGAGCTGCGCCGGGAGACGCGCGCGGGGTAACGACCGCGAAGATGTTGCGCGCCGGTTGCTGTTCGACGGCCGCGTGCCCACCCTCGCGGGATGGCGAACCGGCAGCCGCTGGCCCGAGAGAAGTAGCCGAGCATGCATTGGTTCCGGTACTATCGCCAGCCACGCAAGTAGGTAGCGCTAGCGACGGTCGTTGGCCAGCGACGCGCGGGCGGCGGCGAGCTCCTTGCGGCGGGCTGAGTCGACCTCGGGGAACTTGAGGTGCAGCGACGACAGCGTGTCGATGACCACCGACGAGACGACCAGTCGGGTGAACCATTTGTTGTCCGCGGGAACCACGAACCACGGCGCTTCCTCGGTGGCCGTGTGGCGGATGGTGTCCTCGTAGGCTTCCATGTAGTCGTCCCAGCGCTCGCGTTCGCGGGCGTCGGCGGCGGAGAACTTCCAGTGCTTTTCCGAGTTCTCCAGGCGGTCGAGGAAGCGGCGCCGCTGCTCCTTCTTGGACAGGTGCAGGAAGAATTTTCGCACCACGACGCCGTTGCGGTCGAGGTAGCGCTCGAAGTGCCGGATATCCTCGAATCGTTCCTTCCAGACGTGCTTGCCGACGAGCTTCGGCGGCAGCTTCTCCTTTTCCAGCAGGTCGGGATACACGCGGACGACTAGGGTTTCCTCGTAGTACGAGCGCTTGAAGATGCCGAGGCGCCCGCGTTCGGGGAGGTGCTTGGTGCCGCGCCAGAGGAAGTCGTGGTCCAGATCCTCGCTGCTCGGCGCCTTGAAGGAGTGAACGTCGCATCCCTGCGGATTCACTCCTGACAGGACGTGCTTGATGGTGCCGTCTTTGCCAGCCGCATCCATGGCCTGGAAGATGAGCAAAACGGCCCAGCGATCCTGGGCGTAGAGCATTTCCTGCAGCCGCGAGATCTCCTCGACGCCCTGCTGCAGCGCCTGGCTGGCGTCGAGCTTGTCTTCCGACTTGATGCCGAGCGTGTCGGCGGGATCTACGTCTCTCAGCCGGAAACCCTTGCCCTCGGTGACGCGGTAGGCTTCGGCGAACCTCTGGGCGTGCTTGCGGATGCTTTTCATGGCGTTCTCCAGTTTGTGAACCAAATCGCTTCTCCCGCCGGCTCGCCGGTGGCGACCGGGATGTTGTGACCAAACCGGGTCGTGCGCAAGGTCGGGCGGGGTTTGCCTGTCACGAATTCGTTACAGGTTTCCAAGTCCGGCGGGGCATCATCTACCCAGTACCAGGGATCCTGGATGAAACCCAAGACGACCGAAATCTTGATTGCGGCTATCGATGTGGGGGCCAACGCCGTTCGCCTGGAAATCGCACGCGGGTTCTCCGATGGAAGCATTGAATCGGTGCACCAGGAACGCGATCCGGTCCGCCCCGGCGAAGGCCTCTACCAGTCCGGCGTCATTCCCGCGGTCGTCGTCGATCGGCTCATCGGCGTTCTGCGCCGCTATGCCATCATCTGCAAGCGGCACCAGGCGCGCGTGCGCGCCGTGGGCACCAGTGCCTTGCGCGAGGCCAAGAACCGCGAGGACATCATCCGGCGGGCCAAGCGCGAGGCCGGGCTGGTGCTGGAAGCCATCTCGGGCAAGGAGGAGGCCCGCCTCATGTGCCTGGGCGTGCTGTCCGGACAGCTACCCAAGGCACGATCCTTGTGCATCGACATCGGTGGCGGCTCGACCGAGGTGGCCGGCGCCATCGGCGAGCGGCCGGTCAAGTTGTGGAGCGTGGCGATCGGTTCCGTCCGGCTGACCGAGATTTTCAAGAGCCACGGCGAGGTGTCGCCCAAGCAGCTTCGCCTGATGCGCGAGTTTGCCCGCGAGGCCGTGGAAGATTCGTTGCCGCCGGGGATCCGCGGTTTTCCGCGCGTGGCGCTGGGCAGCTCGGGATCGATTCGGGCCCTCGTCGCCATGGCTGCCGCCGAAGGCACTGCGCACGCCACGGCCGAACAGATTTCGCATGCCGTGGAGAAGCTGGCGCGCATGGACCCCGACGAGCGGCACAAGCGCTTCGATGCCCGGCGCGCGGAGATCATCGTCGCGGGCGCCGTGATCCTGGAGGCCCTGGCCCTTCACCTGTCGCTGCATGCGGTCACCGCGGTCGATCGCGGCCTCCGGCACGGTGTGCTGGTGGATCTGGTGCGCCGGCGTTTTCGCGATGCGGACGATTCGTCGCTCATCGATGCCGCGCGGACGATGGGCCGGCGTTTCTTTTTCGACGAGGCGCATGCCATGCAGGTGGCCACGCTCGCCATGGCGATGTTCGACCAGTTGGCGGGCCTCCATCGCTTGCCCATGGCCGTCCGGCCCTACCTGGAGGTCGCGTCGGTGTTGCACGACATCGGCCACTCGGTGAGTTACCAGAAGCATCACCGTCACACCGAGTACCTCATCCGCAATGGCGACATTCCCGGGCTTGCCGACCGCGAACGCGACATCGTGGCGCGCATCGCGCGCTTCCACCGCCGCAGCCCTCCCGATCTGCACCATCCCGCCATGGAGGGCCTATCGCCGGGGGAGGCCCGCGTCGTGCGCAAGCTGGCAACCCTATTGCGTGTCGCGGACGCACTGGATCGCAGTCACGCACAGCCCATCAGCAAACTCCGTGCCGAGATGCATGGGGGCAAAGTCGCGCTACGCTTGTTCACGCAAGGCCCGGCTGACCTCGAAGTCTGGGATGTCGAACACGAAGCCCAGCTATTTCGCAGGGTTTTCGCCGCAAGCCTGGCCGTGACGACGGCGGTTTCACGGCACGCCCGGGCCGCCGGTGCGTAAGATCATTGCAGAATTGTGACATGACATCGCCTGGACCACGGTCCAAAATTCCCTGCCTTGACTCCCCGCACTTCCAGTAAGGCGAAGTCGAACGCGGTTGCTGAGAATACCGACAACCAGCCAGGCACTTTCTTTAACCGGGAGCTGTCGTGGCTGGAATTCAACGGGCGCGTGCTGGAAGAGGCGTGCGACGCCACGGTACAGCTGGCCGAACGGCTGAAATTCCAGGCCATCGTCGCCAGCAATCTCGACGAATTCTTCATGGTCCGCGTCGCGGGACTCAAGCAACTGGTG
>JADGRD010000176.1 GCA_017881285.1 Pseudomonadota bacterium
CCTCGATGACGGTCTTGTCGTTCTTATTCGCCAGGCGCGCAAAGGACTGCAGAATAGCCTGCTGCACGGGGAATCGATCTTGCGTTAGGCTAGCAACTGGCTTGAGTGCCGCCAGCAGAAGTGGCAGACCGTGGGCAGAATCCCCCGAGAAGCCGATATAGAAAGCAGCCTTCTCGGCGCGAGTCCACGATGGGTCGGCTAGATGCTTGCCATAGCAATCGATTTTGTCGCCGCATTCCTTAGCCACCTGCATGCGATCGAGGGCCTCGCCAAACATGCCCTGAACTTCCTTTTCTTTGTCGGCCAAGGCCTTGAAGGTGTCGTAGTTCTCTGGACCGGCAATGCGTGACAGGTCGATGGCCGCATTGGCGCGGAGGTCGGAAGCCTTCTCGCCACCCACGACCACGTAGCCAGACTTGGCGGTCTCCATCAAAATCGGCACGGCACGCTTATCACCCGAAAGGTAGATGCCGTCTTCGGCCGCAGAGCGTGTGGGCGCCTCCGCCTTCTTGTCCTTCAAAGTATTGAGCAGGACATCCACGGCGTCTGGGGTTCCGATGAAACCGAGCGAGATCAGGATGGACTTGTGTTCGCCGGACTTGGCGGGAACCTTGAGGCGCGCCGCGAGTGCGGGCACCGCCTTGGCGGCGCGCAGGTCGCCGAGGAGCATGGCGGCCTTGAAGGGCACGATGCCCGGGCTGTACTTGTCGAAGTCGAGCTTCTTCGCCATCTCGTTGATATCCGGGTTCTTCTCGTTGAGCAGCTCGACGAGCGGGGCCACGGCCGGCTCGCCCATGCGCACGAGACCCAGGCGGCACTCCTGGAAGATATTGGCGCCACGGCCGGTCATGAACATGCCCGTGATGAGGGCGGGGATGGCGGCCGGGTCGCGCAGCTCGGCCAGGCCGAGGGCGGCCTTCTGGTTGAGCAGGAAGTCCTGCTCGTCGGCCGAGGTAGTGAGAATCTTCGACAAGGCGGGCACCGCGCGCTTGTCGCCGATCTTGACCATGGCGCGGATGGAAGCGAGGCGCACGCCGTTGGCCCGCGACTTGATGGGCAGTTGGTGCTCGACGGCCTTGATGAGTGCGGGCACCGCATCCGTGGCCTTCTCCCGCAGATCGCCGAGGGCGCCGGCGGCCACGATGGCGCGATCGAAGTCATCCTCGGTGAAGTCCAGGGCTTCGATGAACAGAGGGATGGTGCTGACATCCTTGTAGCGCACCAAGGCTTCGAGGTGCTCGGGCTTCTTGGTTTCCTTGTAGAGAGCGATGAGCGAGGGCAGGGCGACCTTGGCGCGGTCGGCGCCCATGCGCGCCAGTTGGTTGAGGGCTTCTTGCTGTTCGCGCACGTTGCTGAGCTTCTTCGCCCAGGTCATGGGATCGTTGGGATCGCCCGTGCAGGCTCCCAGGAGCAGGCCAGCGAGGGTGGACAGTAGGGCTAGATTCCGGATCTGCATCGTAACACCTCCCCAAAAGAGAAACCTCCACATAAACCAGCGGCCGACCCCCGGGGGGAGCCGGCCGCCACGTGACAGTCTAGGCGAAAGCTGGAGTTCCCGAGGAGGAACGTCCTAGGCTTTGCCTACTCGGCGGCTGGCGCTGCGCCTCCCTTGGCCTTCGGACGAACCGCGAAGTTGACGTTCTGGTAGCCCGCGGCGGCAGCCGAGAACATCACCTTGCGCAGCATCTTGAATTCGACGACCTTGTCGGACTGGATGATGCACACGCCTTTGAAGTCCTCGGTCGGGTGGAGCAACTTGAAGGTGTTCTTGAGCGTAACCAGCTCGTCGTGCAGCTCGGTGATCTTCATGTCGCCGGTGGCGGAGTCCTTCATCAGGTCTTCGCCGGTCGCGACCTGCCGGCCGTCGAGGGTGACCACGTCCTTGGTCACGCCGATGACCGGGGCGCGTTCGAGCTCGCTCCAGTTCTGGGCGTCGGGCAGGGTGATGTTCTTCTGGATGAAGAGGATCTCGCCGTTGGCCTGGAAGGTCATGAGGAGGAAGATGACGAGAACCGTCATCATGTCGATGTAGGCCACGAGGTTGAGAGCGGCGCTGGTGGCCTTTCGTCCGCTGTGACCCAGCTTCGCCTTGGTCACCTCGAGGTTGATGGATTGATAGAGATGCGCTTTAGGTGCTTCAATTGGCATGGTCGTGCCTCCCTAGATTCCAGCCGCACCGCTGTCGATGAGCGAGATGTCTGGGAATCTCGCCTGCAACGCCGTGTCCATGGTTCGGACCAAGGATTCGAATTTGACGGTGTCCTCGGAAGCGACCTGGGCGTCGTTCTTGTCCGGGTGGCTGTCCTTGGCCTTCTTTAACTCAGCGGCCAGCCGTTCGAAGTCGTAGTCCGACCCCTTCTTCGGGATCGGCGTTTGGTCCGCGCCAACCACCAGATTGAATCCTTCTTGGTTCACCAGGACCACGATCTTGACCTGCAGCTCGGGCGGAGTTTCCTCGCCGGCTTGGCCCTGGCCCTTCTGCTGCGCCTGCAGGCGCGCAAGCTGCGTCCAGACCGCGGTGATGAGAAGGAATGCGACCATGCAGGTGAGCAGGTCGATGTAGGGAACGAGGTTGAGTTCGGCGTTGAGTGGTTTCTTGCCACCCTTGCCGCCTGTATCGACTGATACGCTCATGAATGTGCTCCCATCCGGGGGCGGCGGGAGCCGCCCTTAGGGTTGTTGCGTTGGCCTAGCGACGGGCGCCGTCGCGTCCCATAACGACGAGGTTGAGAGTCTCGACGGAAGACTGGTTGACACCGTCGAGGATGGCTTGGGTCTTGCCGTTGAGGACGGCGTATGCAGCCAGGCCCAAGATACCGGTGCCCAGACCGAAAGCCGTGCAGTTCATGGCCTCGGAAATACCCTTGGAGAGCATGGTGGCCTTCATCGAGGGGTCGACGCCCGCGACCGAGGCGAAGGACTTGATGAGGCCGGTGATGGTGCCGAGGAGGCCGGCCAGCGTGGCCAGGTTCCCGAGCATGGCCAGGTAACCGGTCCGCTTCTCGATCTTCGGCAACTCACGCAGAGCCTCTTCGTCCATCGACTGCTGGATCTCGTGTTCGGCGCCGCCCGCCTCGGCCTTGCGCAGGCCGGCCGCGATGATCTTGGTCACGCCGGTCGGCTGGGCGTCGCAGCTCGAGATCGCGCCGCGAACATTGCCCGCGACGATCTGGGACTTGACCATGGACATGAGCTGCTCGACGTTGACCTTCGACTTGGCCAGATACATCGCGCGCTCAAGGGTAATGTAGATGGTGATGATGCAAAGAATGAGAATCGGGTACATGCCCCAGCCGCCCTCTTTGAAAGCTTCCATCAAAAACATTGCTAGATCTCCTTTTCCTTAACGTAGCGTGTTTCGAAACTGGTTGATGGTTACCCGTGCTTCGCAGCCTTAGCGCTGGCGACGAGGTTGACCACGTTCTTCTTCATTTCCGAGATGTCATCGAGAATTCCTTGCGTCTTGCCGTTCAGCCAGGCGAAGGCCGCCAGACCGATGATGCCGGTGCCCAGACCGAAGGCCGTGCAGTTCATGGCCTCGGAGATGCCCTTCGAGAGCAGGGTTGCTTTCTGCGAGGGATCCACGCCGGCGACACCCGCGAAGGACTTGATGAGGCCGGTGATGGTGCCGAGGAGGCCGGCGAGGGTCGCCAGGTTCCCGAGCATGGCCAGGTAGCCGGTCCGCTTCTCGACGGCGGGCAGCTCGCGCAGCGAGGCCTCTTCCATGGCCGCGACGATTTCGGGCTCGGAGCGGTTGGCGCGCATGAGGCCGGTCTGCACGATGCGGGTCATCGGCGTTGGGTTGCCGGAGCAGACCTTGATCGCGCCCTGGATGTTGCCTTGCGAGATCTGCGACCGCAGCAAGGCAAGCAGCTTATCCTTGTCGATGACGGCCTTGCGCAGGACGACGGCGCGTTCGGTGATGATGGACACCGTGATCATGAGGAGAATGAGGATGGGCCACATCCCCCACCCGCCTTCGTGGAAGGCATCAGCCAGTAGCTTCAGAACGGTCATGGATTCCTCCTTCGGTCTTTTGTCGGTGATGCGGGCAGTGCTTTTCCGGCCACACAGACCACCAACCAACGAAAACAAAAAAGCGGATGGGAGCGAAATGAGAACTAGGCTTGCCCCGACGCCAATCGCCACACTCGGATGGGTACGAACCGTATAGCTGCATTTCAAATGCCACGGCAACAAGTTTCTGTCTAGACGGAAAATCTCGTGATCCGCGGAATCGACGAGCCTAGGGATCGGGGCTTTTTTCCACGGTCCGGGGTGAAATAGTGCAGTCGGGCTCGGAGAGGGATCGGATGGCTTCGGCAGCGCGGCATGCTGGACCGGGCGGCCGGTTTGAGGTACGAGTAAGGACCGTGGCAACCCGCGTTCTCGACCTGGCGATTCTCGTGCTGCTGGCGGTGGCCATCTTGATGCCCCGGCCGAACGTGAAGGTGAAGCCGGCCCTGGCGGAAAATTCGCCGGGCCGCCAGCGCATTGCCGAGCTTCAGGCGCAACTGGCCTCGGCGCCGGCCGATTCGGCCGCGGCGCTCGAACTGTCCGGCATCTTCATGGACGTCGGGCACCCGGAATGGGCGCTGGCCGCCCTGGACTCGGCCCTGGCCGCCCACCCCGACGACCATCGCCTTCACCTCGCGCGCAGCCTGGCCTTGATCGACCACTTCGAGGCCGGCTATGCCTACGGCGAGGCCGTGCGCGCCCTGACTCTGTGTGAGACGGGGTCGATCGTGCCCTGCGACGAGGGCGAGCACGGGCGCATGGTCATGCTCAAGAACACGCTCGACCGCGTCAAGAACATGGACATACGGCACGATCCGAACTCCGCCAAGGATCAGATCATCAAGGGCCTGCGTCCAGCCTTCCTGCCCCGGCCGAAGACGGATAAGCCGGCCGACCAGCCGGCCGCGAAATAGCCCTAGCCGAGCGGTTCGGCGCCAGGCGTTCGTCGGGAAATTGGCGGGTCTGGCCACGTTTTTTGTTGCGTAGCAGCGTGAGTTCGGGGAATCTAGAAGTGATCGCGAAACTTCACGGGAGCGTCGGTCGCGACGAAGAGAGAAGCAGTCCATGGGCAACGCTGTGGTCGCCGGTTCATCTCGATTTTTCAGACTGGCAAGTTGTTTTGCTTCGACGGGTACGGCAATTGTCTCGCTCTTGTTGGTGATGCTCGCAAGTAGTGCGCCGGCAATGGGCAAGAGCCGATTTACGTTTCCGTACTCTCCCTGCACCGAGAAGAGCAAGCTGCCCGGGTGCGTGGCCAAGCGTCTCGACACCGCGATCGTTCCGTACACGCCCAAGACCTATCCCGACCACGGCCTCGCCGACACCATGACCGAGCAGGGCCGCCACGCCCGCGGTTTCTACATCACGCCGATGTACTTGCGCGGGCTGGGCGCCGCGCGCACCGCCGCCGCCATGAAGCGCGGCAACCTCGACACCGTGGTCATCGACATGAAGGATGACCTCGGACACCTGACCTACCCGTCGAAGATTCCCCTCGGGCAGAAGCAGGTGCAGGTTCTCATCGACGATCCCGTGGCGATGGTGAAGACTTTCCACGAGCAAGGGATGTACGTCATCGCCCGCATCGTGTCCTTCAAGGACAGCCGCCTGCCCTACGTGCGTCCCGACCTCGCCGTGCGCATCGGCGCTCACGCCGAACGACTCTACTCGGTCGGCGAGAACTGGCTCGACCACTATTCGCCCGAGGTGCAGGACTACCTCATCGACATTGCGCTTGAGCTGCAGTCGTTCGGCTTCGATGAAATTCAGTTCGACTACATGCGCTTTCCGCGCGGCCTGCCCTCGACCCACGCGACCTGGCTGCACGCCGACGCGAAACCCGCGAGCCACGCCACCGTCATCGCCAACTTCCTGGAGAAGGTGGATCGGGCGCTCGCCATGCCCATCTCCGCCGACGTCTTCGGTCTGACCACGCTGGTGGATGGCGATCCACGGGGCCTCGGCCAACACATCGAGCGGATGGCCAAGTACGTCGAGGCCATCTCGCCCATGATGTACGCCAACGGCATGGACACCTACTTCCGTGGCGGCCACATCACTTCCCAGGTCATCAACTTGATCCAGTGTGGGCTCCAGCGCGGGCGCCAAAAGGCCGGGGGCATCGTTCTGAGGCCCTACCTGCAGGGCTATTCGAACGGCGTCGAACACATGTGGGGATCCGATTTCGTGATGGACCAGGTCATGGCCGCCCAGCATGCCGGCAGCGAGGGCTTCCTGTTCTGGAATCCCACCATGCGCAATGGGGTCACCATGCAGGCCATGCGCGAGCTTACCCGCAAGGGCGGCGCGCTCGTAGCCGGGCGGGATCCCCGCCCCAAACACATCAGCGCAGCGTGGTGTCCGGCGACAGGCAACGTCTTCGGCACCACGGCCGAACGGGAGAAGAAGGGCAAGCGGCCGCAGGCCACGGGAGCCGCGGGCAAGGTGGTGGCGTCCCGCTGCACCGGCGCGTGCGCAGCGCCCCCTTGATCCGCGGGGTTTGCAATCGCCGGCGTTGGGCCTAATACTTGCGCCGCGGGGGAGCCATGGTGGCTGAGAGGCGCCGGGACCCGGCGCGACCCCTTGAACCTGATCCGGACAATGCCGGCGTAGGGAGGAACACGCGTGAACATCGAGAAACCGAGTGCCGGGAATCGCCCAGCGGAAGGCCAGGCGTCTGGTTCCCGCAAAGTGTATGTCGAGAGCGAGGGGCTGCGCGTGCCCATGCGCGAGATAGGTCTGGGCGGCGGCGAGCCCCCACTGCGCGTGTACGACACCACGGGGCCCGAGGACGCCGACCTGCGCGCGGGGCTGCCCAAGCTGCGCGCGCCGTGGCTCGCGCGCAGGAGCGAGCGCGGGGACACCAACTTCTCGCAACTCCACTGTGCCCGTCGCGGCGAGATTACCGAGGAGATGCGTTTCGTGGCGGTGCGCGAGGGCATGCGTCCGGACTTCGTGCGCGACGAGATCGCCCTTGGCCGCGCCATCCTGCCCGCCAACATTCGCCACCTGGAACTGGAACCGATGATCATCGGGGGCAACTTCCTGGTGAAGGTCAACGCCAACATCGGCAACTCGGCAGTCACCTCGTCGATCGAGGAGGAGGTGCAGAAGCTGACGTGGGCCACCCGTTGGGGGGCCGACACGGTGATGGACCTGTCGACCGGTCCGGACATCCACACCACCCGCGAGTGGATCCTGCGGAACTCGCC
>JADGRD010000177.1 GCA_017881285.1 Pseudomonadota bacterium
AAGCGGGTCTCGGCAGCGTGGCGTGCAGCGTGGGCCATACGTCGGCGAAGCTCCTCGTCCGTGAGAAGCAGGCGCGCGTGTCCGGCCATGCTGGGGATATCGCCCAGCGCAGCCAGCAAACCGGTCTCGCCGTCAGCCACGACCTCGGCAACACCACCCACATCGGAAGCCACCACGGGGACGCCGCACGCCATGGCTTCCAGCGCCGCCAGGCCGAAGCTTTCGGTCTGGCTCGGTAAGAGAAAGACGTCGCTCTCCTGGAGGAGCTCGACGAGACGGCTGCGCTCGCCCAGGAAGCGAACGCGGGTATCCAGGTCGAGGGCCCGCACCAGGGCCTCGATGCGCGGGCGCTCTGGGCCATCGCCCACCAGATCCAGACGTGAGGGAAACTCGGACGCGATCGCCGCGAAGACGCGCACGACGTCCTCGACGCGCTTGAGCGGCCGAAAGCTGGAAACGTGGGTCAACACGTGGGGCCGGTTGCCACGGCTGCCCCCCAGCGGGTTTTCGCTCGCGCGGGGCGAGAAACGCCGCGTGTCCACGAAGTTGGGAATCACCTCGATGGCCACGTCGCGGGAGAGCCCCAGATGGGTGTGCGCGGCCTCGGCCAGGTAGCGCGAAGGCGCGGTGATGGCGTCGCTTGCGCCGACCGCGAAGCGCACCAGGGGCTGGAATTTCGGATCGGCCCCGACCAGGGTCACGTCGGTGCCATGCAGGGTGGTGATCGTCTTGGGCGCGCGCTCTCCTAGCACCTGCCTAGCCAGGTGGGCGCTGACCGCGTGCGGGATGGCGTAGTGAACGTGAAAGAGATCGAGCACCTCCGCTCGCGCGACCTCGATCATCTTCGCCGTGAGGGCCAGGGCGTAGGATCGTTGCGCGAGCAAGGGATAGTCAAGGAGTGGCACCTCGCAAAACGAGAGGTTCGGGCCAGAGAGATCCAAGCGCATCGGTGGCTTGTCGCTGAGGAAGCAGACGCGATGGCCTCGCCGTCCCAGGGCCATGCCGATCTCGGACGCGACCACGCCGCTGCCACCGAGGGTCGAGAAACAAACCATGCCGATGCGCAGGCTGGGAGAACTTGAACGCGCCATCCTCATGGTTCGAGCTCTTGCACCTCGGTGACGAAGGGACCGGCGCCTTGCAGTCTGTCGAGGACCAGCCGTTTCAATCCCGCCGCGCCATGGCGGCCGGCCAAATGGGGCCAGCCATAGAATCGCTCTTGCGGGGTCCGCCGCGGGAAAAGTGCCAGCTCCAGGCCACGCAGGCGGCCAGCGGTCACCTCATCCTGTTCGACGAGGACCCTGGCATAGTGCGCGATCAGGCGTTCGAGCCCCCGCGCTACGCTCGCGCGCGTCCGCTCGGCCGGGCGCCGCATGCGCTGGCCCGCCGCCAGGACACCGGAGGCAATCTCCTCGAGCGCCGGCCCGATCCGACTCCCGACCAAGGTACGCAATGCCGCCGGGGCGGGTGCCCCGGCCGGACGGGCGCTGGCGATCCGCGGAACCAGCTCGGCCGCCGGCATCGACAGATCCGCGGCCTTGAGCCCGAGTGCGCCGAGCCGCCGCCGCGCGCGGGCATCCACGCAGAGAAAGCGGGCGCGCGGCACGAGCAGCGGTGGCGTGACGGCAAAATGCTGATAGAGCGGCGGAAGCTGGGCGAAGTAGTTGATCTCGCCCGGACCCGCGACGTAGGCCACCGTGGGCAACAGTGCATCCTGCACGATGGGGCGCAGCAACGCCGAGGTGGAAAAGCGCAGGGGATCGCGCGCCAGGATCTCCAGCAGCTCCGCGTGGCCCACGCTTGCGGAGGCCCCGGCTAGGCGCCAGGGCGTCTCGCGCGCGCTGGCGCCGGGTTGCCGTTCGAGGCGAAAGCGCGGGCCGGAGGCACTGTCGCGATGGAAGAAGACCAGGGCGCCACGCTCGCGAATCGGCACCTGTTCAGCGAAGCTTGCCGCTAGCGCGGCCTGCCGGGTGCGCAGCGTCCTCTCGATGGCCTCGGCCTCCTCGATGCACGTTCGATAGAGGGGCGCTGCCAGCGCGGCCACGCGCGTATCGCGCGGATCGAAGACCAGTAACCCCTCGTCGGCGAAGAGCGCAGCCAGCGTCGAGGCGAAGGCGGCGGGTAGCGAACGTCCCGGCCGGTAGTGGGCCCGCAAAAGGGCCAGCGTTTCCTCGCTCGCCGGCGTGGCGCCCAGCGCCTCGGCCAGCCGGTCGAGCAACGTCGTCACCTCGCCCGGCAGCACGCGGTAGGCGACCGAACATCGCCCGGTGCCCTGATGCTCGTCCGGCAAGGCCAGGCGCGCCGGTTGGCCATCGCCGTCCGCGACGGTGCACGAACGGATTTCCTCGAAGTCGTGATCCTCGGTCTGCAACCAGAAAAGCGGGACGCAACGGATCCCTGCCTCGGCCTCGAGGGCGCGCGCCACGGCGATGGCCGAGGCCGCCTTGTAGAATGCATAGAGGGGACCCAGGAACAGCCCGACCTGCTGCCCGGTCGCCACGACGGCGGTCCGGCCCGCCGCCAGGGCCTCCAGGTTCGTCTGTCGGGCGGCGCTTGCGGGCAGGAGTGCCTGCTGGTCGCGCAGGGTGTGCAGCAGCGCCGGGGGCACGGCCCGTTCGGCGGCGAGTCGCGCGCGTCTGCCCCGTTCGCCCGGATCGCGAAATCCCGGTGCGAAGAACGCATGTGCAGCAGGCTCACCTGCGAGGTAGGAATTGGAGAATGCGTGGCCCAATCTTGGCGCTGAGTATACTAGGCGAAGCACTCGCGCGCCGGAGGCGCCTCGTTTCCTTGCCGCCAATCCTTGCCATACTCCTGTCTGCCACGATGCCCAGCCCAGCAAATGCCAACCCGCCGTCGCAGCCAAACGCGGCCCAGATCCAGCTCGCGCTGCGCAGGTTGGGCGTGGTCGGCAGCGTGCTCTACGTGGCCGCGCACCCCGATGACGAAAACACCAACTTGCTGGCCTATCTGGCCAACGAGAAACAGTTGCGCACGGCCTATCTGTCGCTGACCCGCGGGGATGGCGGCCAGAACCTGATCGGCGCCGAACAGGGCACCGATCTGGGCGTGATCCGGACGCAAGAGCTGCTGGCGGCGCGTCGGGTGGACGGGGCCGAACAGTTCTTCACCCGCGCGCGCGACTTCGGCTACTCGAAGAGTCCCGAGGAAACGCTGCGCATCTGGGGTCGGGAGGCGGTGCTGGCGGACGTGGTGTGGGTCATCCGCCGCTTTCGCCCCGACGTCGTCGTCACGAGCTTTTCGCCCGAGGTCACGGATACCCACGGGCACCACACCGCCTCAGCGCAGCTCGCCCTCGCGGCGTTTCAGGCGGCCGGGGACCCTAGCTTCCACCCCGAGCAGCTGAGCGGGGCGGTGACCCCCTGGCAAGCGCGACGCATCTTCTGGAATCGCTCCGCATGGAGCATCAAGCCCGACGAGGACCTCTCGGATTTCATCAAGCTGGACGTCAATGCCTACAACCCCTTACTCGGGATCTCCTACGGCGAGATGGCGGCCGAGAGTCGCAGCATGCACAAGAGCCAAGGCTTCGGCGTGGCGCGCGCGCGCGGGCCCATCGTCGAGTATTTCAAGCTCCTGGCCGAGACGGAACCGATGTCCTCACCCGCCGACGGCGTGCTTGGCGGTCTCGATTTTTCCTGGGCCAGGATGAAGATGAAAGGCCCAGCGGCCATCCGACGCCTGATCGAGAAGGCGCAACGCGAATTCAGCCCGGAAGCGCCGCACAAAGTGATTTCCACCTTGTTGGGCATCGAGCGGGCGTTGGCCGCGGTGCCGGACGATCTCTGGCGCGCCAAGAAGCAGGCCGAGATCCGCGATCTGGTGCTGGCATGCGCGGGACTGTTCGCCGAGGCGACCGCCCCTGACTACCGCGTGGTGCCCGGCGGAAGTATCGAGGTGACGGCCGCCGCCATCAATCGATCTGCCGCGAAGATCGAGCTGCGCGACCTGCGCTTCCTGGGCGGCGAGGTCGGGGACCAGCCGGGAAGCTCCGAGGTTCATGTGCGGCAAGCCCTCGGAATCGCCGAGATCAAGCGGACCCTGCGGGTGGCGGCCGATGCCCCGCTCGACACGCCGTACTGGCTGGCGCTGCCGCCCGAGCCGGGGCGCTTTCGCGTGCCGGATGCGACGAGGATTGGGCTGCCCATGGCCGACCCTTGGCTGTGCGTCGAGTTCACCTTCGCGGTTGGCGGGCACTCGCTCACCATCACGCGGCCGGTGGAGTTCAAGTGGACGGATCCAGTGGCGGGCGAGCGCTATCGACCGGTCGAGGTCACGCCTACGGTTTCGGTGCGGCCGCGGGCCGGGGTTGTCATGTTGCCCAATGGCGGGGCGCGCGCTCTCTCTGTGCGCGTGACCGCCGGCGCCGCCGGTGTGTCGGGCACTCTGCGACTGGAGGCTCCGTCGGGCTTCTCGGTCACGCCGGCCATGGCGCCATTTGCTCTCGCCGACAAGGGGGCAGAGGCCGAGCTCACCTTCCAAGTGCAGGCGGCGCCACTCCCGGCGCACACCGGCCCAGCGAGCGGGATCCTGCGCGTGGTGGCCGAGGTCGGCACCGCGCATTTTTCCCAGTGGGTGGACCACATCGAGCACGACCACATCCCCGTGCAAGTCGTGCTCGCCAGCTCCGAGGTGCATCTGGTCGACTTCGCCATCGCGCGCCAGGGCGGCAAGATTGGCTACATTCCTGGTCCGGGCGACGAGGTCGCCGCCTGCCTGCGCCAGATCGGTTACGAGGTCACCTTGCTGGGCGACGAGGTGCTGGCCGGTCTTGTGCCGGGGAGTCCCGCCCTGGCCCGCTTCGACGCCGTCGTGGTCGGGGTACGCGCCTTCAACACCAGCGCCAAGCTGCGCGCGGCCCAACCCGCCCTCATGGCTTACGTGCAAACCGGCGGCACGCTCGTGGTTCAGTACAACACCAACAACCGCCTCGCCCCTCTGGCGACGCCCATCGGGCCCTTTCCTTTCGAGATCGGAAGCAAAAGGGTGACCGACGAGCAGGCCGGCGTTTCCTTCACGGCGCCCGACCAGCGCCTGCTCAACGTGCCCAACCACATCACCGCCCGCGATTTCGAGGGTTGGATCCAGGAGCGCGGGCTCTACTTCGCCGCGACCTGGGATCCACGCTACCAGACCGTGCTCAGCATGAGCGACCCGGGCGAGCCCTCGCAGGCCGGCGGCCTGCTCTGGACGCGCTACGGCAAGGGCGCCTTCGTCTATACCGGACTGGCCCTCTTCCGGCAATTGCCGGCTGGCGTGCCCGGGGCCTATCGCCTTTTCGCCAATCTCCTCGCGGCCGGGGGGCCGGGGCCCAATGCCCGATGAGACCCGGTCCCCGCCGGTGACCCCGCCGGGCGACCCCGCGCGCGACGAGCTGGACGCGGCGCCGCCCTTCCTCGACTGGACCGCTCTCTACCTCATCGTGGCCGCCGCCCTGGTCGTCGAGGTGGCGGCCTTCACCGCCCTCACCCTGATCTACCGATGAGTGCCCTCGACTGGCTGGTTCTCCTCGGCACCCTCGGCATCATCGTCGGCTATGGGGGTTGGCAGACGCGCGGCCGGCAAGACATGGCTGGCTATCTGCGCGGTGGGCGCCAGGACAAGTGGCACACCATCGGGCTTTCCGTCATGGCCACGCAGGCCAGCGCGATCACCTTCTTGTCCACGCCTGGCCAAGCCTACCAGGACGGCATGCGCTTCGTTCAGTTCTACTTCGGGCTGCCCCTGGCCATGATCGTCCTGTCGATCGTCTTCGTCCCGCGCTACTTCCAGCTCCGCGTGTACACCGCCTATGAATTCCTCGAGAGCCGTTTCGACCTCAAGACGCGACAATTGACCGCGTTCCTGTTTCTGCTGCAACGCGGGCTTTCGGCCGGCATTACCATTTATGCTCCCGCCATCATTCTGTCCTCGGTGTTGGGCTGGCCGCTCCGCCTGACGTGCGTCTTCATGGGCGGGATCGTGGTGATCTACACCACCCTGGGCGGCACGCGGGCGGTCAGCCAGACGCAGAAGCAGCAGATGGTCGTGATGTTGGGCGGCATGGTGCTCGCTTTCATCGTCATCGTCGCGCGCTTGCCGCCCAATCTCTCGTTCCGTAACGCCGTCCATATCGCCGGCAGCCTGGGCAAGCTCAACGTCGTCGACTTTTCCGCCGACCCGACCCGGCGCTACACCTTGTGGTCGGGGCTGCTCGGCGGGTGCTTCCTCGCCATGGCCTACTTCGGCACCGATCAGTCGCAGGTGCAGCGTTACCTTTCGGCGCGTTCCATCGCCGAAAGCCGCCTCGGGCTGCTCTTCAATGGGTTGCTCAAGGTCCCCATGCAGTCCCTCATCCTGTTCGTCGGGGCCATGGTGTTCGTGTTCTATCAGTTCAACCTGCCGCCCATCTTCTTCAACCAAGCCGAACTGGCGCGCGTGCATGCCACCGCCGCCGATGGCCAGATGCGCGTTCTCGAGCAGGCCCACGCCGTCGCGTTCGAACGGAAGCGCGAGGAAATGTGGCGTCTGGACCATGCCCTGGCACGCGGGGACGGCGCGGCGGTTGCCGTGGCGGAAGACTCGGTGCGCAGGGCCGAGGCGGTATCGGCTTCGCTGCGCGAGCAAGCCCGGCGGGTCATCGCCAGCGCGCTGCCCGACGCCAACACCAAGGAAGCGGACTACGTCTTCCTGACCTTCATCGTGCGCAACCTTCCTCGCGGAGTCGTCGGGTTGTTGCTCGCCGTGATCCTGTGCGCCGCCATGTCGGCCGTGGCCGGCGAGCTGTCCGCGCTGGCTTCGACCACGCTGGTCGACATCTACAAGCGCAGCCTGCGCAAGCAGGCGAGTGACGCCCACTACGTTCGTGCGGCCAGGCTGTTCACCGTGGGTTGGGGCGTGCTGGCCATCCTTTTCGCGACCTTCGCCTCCCTCATCGACAACCTCATCCAGGCCGTGAACATTCTCGGCTCCCTCTTCTACGGCACCGTGCTCGGCATCTTTCTCGTGGCGTTCTTTCTGCGCCGCGTGCGCGGCACCGCCGTGTTTCTGGCCGCAATCGCGGCCGAGGGCCTGGTGGTATGGACCTTCCTGCGCACCGATGTGAGCTTCCTTTGGTACAACGTCATCGGTTGCCTGGCGGTGCTCGGGCTTTCCGCCCTGATGAGCTACGGTCGGCCCGTGGCCTCATCCGGATAGGCGAC
>JADGRD010000178.1 GCA_017881285.1 Pseudomonadota bacterium
TCGCTACCCGCGCATCGCGGCCTTCGTCGACCAGCATTATCGGCTGGAGGCGACCGTGCTCTCGGTGCCGCTCTACCGCAGGCTGTGAGCCCGGCTCCTAAGCTGGCGATGATCTTGTCGTGCCCTGCATGGCCCAGACCGTAGCATCACCACCCACGCGTTGAGAATGCGCAACCATGAGCGGGAAGCGCGAACTGGACGAATCGCGCGACTCTAGACAGACTCCCACCGTGGGCATCGAGCCGAATTTGCCAGGGGCTGCCGCCGTCCTTCCCGCCGGCGATCGCGCAACGGTCGCGGCCGCGGTGGAGGTGCTATCGGGGCGCGGGCCCCGGCGGGGGCTGGCGCGTCTGGCGCCGTTCCTCGGGCCGGCCATCGTGGCGTCGGTGGCGTACGTGGATCCCGGCAACTTCGCCACCAACCTGCAGGGCGGCTCCCAGCTCGGCTACACGCTGCTGTGGGTCGTGGTGGCCAGCAACCTGATGGCCGTACTGGTGCAGACCCTCGCGGCCAAGCTGGGCATCGCCACTGGACGCAACCTGGCCGAGCACTGCCGGGAGCAGTTCCCGCGCTGGTTGAGCCTGTCGCTGTGGGTGGTGATGGAGATCGTGGCCATGGCCACCGATTTGGCCGAGGTGCTGGGCGCGGCGCTGGGGTTTCATCTCTTGTTCGGCATGTCGATGGGGGCGGCGGGGGTGTGCACGGCGTTGGCGACCTTCCTCATCCTGGGCGCGGATCGATTGGGCTTTCGCCGCCTGGAAAGCGTGATCACGCTCCTGGTGGCGAGCATCGCCGTCTGCTACCTGGCCGAGCTGATCCTGGCGGGGCCGGACTGGCGGCAGGTCGCGTACCACGCGGTCGTGCCGAGCTTCGGGGGCCAAGCGGGGCTGGTGCTGGCGGCCGGCATTCTCGGCGCCACGGTCATGCCCCACGTGATCTTCCTGCACTCGGCGCTGACCCAGGGGCGCATCGTAGTGACGGATGCGGGCGCCCGGCGGCGGCTGCAAGGCTACCAGATCGTCGACGTGGTGATCGCGATGAGCGTGGCGGGCGCCATCAACGCGGCCATGTTGATCGTGGCCGCCTGCACGTTTCATCAACGCGGGTTGACCCACGTCGATGCCATCGAGCAGGCCTATGTCACTCTGCAGCCGCTGCTGGGATCGGCGGCGGGCAGCTTGTTCGCCATCGCGCTGGTGGCGGCGGGGTTGTCCAGCTCGGCCGTGGGGACCCTGGCCGGGCAGGTCATCATGCAGGGGTTCGTGCGTCGCCATATCCCGGTATGGCTGCGTCGGGCGGTGACCATGCTGCCGGCCCTGCTGGTCATCGCGTTCGGAATCGATTCCACGCGCACCCTGGTCTTGAGTCAGGTGGTGCTCAGCTTCGCCTTGCCTTTCGCGGTGGTGCCGCTGGTGCTCTTCACCAGTCGTCGCTCCCTCATGGGCGAGCTGGTCAACCGCCGTCCCACCGTCGTCCTCGCGTCGGTGGTGGCTGGCCTGGTCGTGGCACTCAACCTGTATTTGCTCATACGGACTCTGGGGGGAGCATGACCATGAAGTTCACGCATCTTCTGCTTCCGCTCGACGGCACCCAGATGGCCGAGCGGGTGATTCCGGTGGCGCGCGGGTTGGCCGAGTCCGGCGCGACCCGCATCACCCTTCTGCACGTGCTCGAGTACGCGGCGCCGGAGCGCAAGCACGGTGAGCGCCACCTGCGCGAGGTGGCCGCGGCCGAGGCGTACCTGCGTGGCCTGGCGGCGCGGGAGCTCGCCGGTGTGCCGCATGTGGACTTCCACGTGCACGACGAGGCGGTGCGAGACGTGGCCGCCAGCCTGGCGGAGCACGTGCAGGAGCTGGCGCCCGATCTGGTCGTGATGTGCGCGCACGGAAACCAGTGGTGGAAGGAGTGGCTGCAGGGCAATCTCGCGCGGCGGGCTCTGCACGCCTCCACGCGCCGCTCGCTGGCCGAGGCACGCGTGCCGGTGCTGCTGGTCCAGCCTGGCGCCGACGGTCGGGTGGCCTTTCCGTTCCATCGTATCCTGGTCCCGCTCGACGGTTCGAGCACGCACGAGCAGGGGCTGGTGCCCGCAGCCAAGCTGGCGATCCAGTTGCAGATCCCCATGGTGCTTTTCACGGCGATTTCCCCCGGCGCCTCGCTGCTCGGGAGCCATGCGGCCGCGACGGCGTTTCTGCCCCGTACCAGTCAAGAGGTCCTCCGTATCGCCGAGGAGGAGGCCGTTGCTCACCTGGAAGGCCACGTGCGGGACTTGCGGGCCGCGGGCGTGGACGCCACGGGACGGGTCGCGCGCGTCGAGCCGGCCCGTGGCATCCTGCAAACCGCAGAGGAGGTCAAGGCCGATCTCATCGTGCTCGGCACCCACGCCCTGAGCGCAACCCAGGCCTTCTGGGCCAGGAGCGTCACCCCGCGGATCCTGCAAATGGCGCACACCTCTTTCCTGCTGGCCCTCGGCCGGGACGACTGAGTCGGTTCAGACGCGGCCGTCGGTTCCTGCCGACTCATCGAAAGTCCGATAGTATCCGGTGGCGCCAGCCAAAAACGGCATACCGGTGACGCATTTGGGTATAACCGGTGTTGATCCCGGAGGCTAAAAGGTACATATAGAGGCCCGAACCGACGGAAAGAGAAAGCCAGCCGAAATGAAGAAGCCCTTGCGCGGCGCCATCGTTGGATACGGTTTCATCATGGAGAAGGGCCACTTCTCCGCCTACCGCCAGCGTATGGAGCGGGCCAGGGCCGAGGGGCGGGCGCCTGACGTGGAGATCGTGGCCCTCGCGGACGTGTGCCGCGAGCGCCGCGAGCTGGCGGCGCGGCAATTCCCGGGGCTGCGGACCTACGCCGACTTCCTCGAGCTCCTCGACGCCGAAGCGGACAACCTGGATTTCGTCGACATCGCCACGCCGCCGTCCAAGCACGCCGCTGTGACGCGCGCCGCGCTGGGCAAGGGACTGCACGTCCTCTGCGAAAAGCCTCTGGCCACCACCATCGCCGACGCGCGCGACATGCTGGAGTGCGCCGTGGCGGCGAAGCGCGTGCTCTACCCTTGCCACAACTACAAGCACGCGCCGGTGATCCGCAGCGTGCGCAAGATCATCGACTCAGGCGCCATCGGCCAGGTGCACCTGGTCACCCTGCAGACTTTTCGCAATACGCATGCCCGCGGCGTGCCCGAGTGGCGGCCGGATTGGCGGCGCGAGCGGCGGCACTCGGGCGGCGGCATCGCCATGGACCATGGCAGCCACACCTTCTACCTGGCCTTCGAATGGATGCGGGCCTATCCCACGGCCATCTCGGGCCGCATGTCCAACATGAGCAGCTTCGACACCGAGGACGACTTCTCGTGCAGCTTGAGGTTCCCGACGGGCGTGGCCTCGGCCCACCTGAGCTGGCAGGCCGGGATGCGCAAGGTGATCTACACCATCCACGGCAACCACGGCGCCATCCGCGTCGAGGACGATGCCATCGAGGTGTCGCGCAACCGGGCCGGGCACGTGGTGGGCGCGGCCCACGTCGACTGGCAGTTCGAACGCCACGAGATCCCGTCGGACTGGATGGATTCGAGCCACGTCACCTGGTTCGACACGCTCTTCGATGGATTCAAGAAGGCGATCGCCGAGGGCGAGTGGGTGGGCAAGGAGGCCGAGGAGTCGTTCCTCTGCATCCAGCTCATCCAGACCGCGTACGCCTCCGCCCAGCAGGGCTCGCGCGAGCTGCCGCTCCCCGAGCTCGATCTGACCGAGCAAGCATCGACGCGCGAGAGTCTGGCCTAGCGTGCTCAGCACGCCATCACCTTTCGCACCCGGGCCAAGCAGATCTCCGGCCAACTCCTTCGCTATGGCCTGGCATCCGCGGCAAGCCTGGGGCTAAATGGACTGGGTGAACCCATCTTCATCAGCTACATCGCCTTGCGCCACGGGCTGGGCCGCGTCCTGGTGTCCAGTACCGTGAACAAAGCGTGGAACTACCCCATGCAGCGCTTTTTCGTTTTCGCCGAGCGCCAGCCCGTCGAGGAGGACCCCGCGTGAGCGCCATCATCAATCCGTCGCAGCCCAAGAACCAGCGCGCGCAGCTGACGGGTCCGGTGCCCGGCCCCAGGAGCCAAGAGCTGCGGCGTCGCGAGGACACGCACATGGCGCCCGGGCTGCAAGGCTACGCCGTGATGGCCGGCATCGCCGTGCAAGAGGGCCGGGGCAGCACCGTGACGGACGTGGACGGCAACACCTTTCTCGACTTCATCGGCGGCATCAACGTCAATGCCCTCGGGCACTCGCACCCGCGTTTCGTGGCGGCGATCCAGGCACAGGTCGCCGAGGCCTCTGTGGGCTCCTTCACCTCGCCGGCGCGCGTGGAGCTGGTGGAACGACTGGCCGAGAAGCCGCCGGCGCCGGGGGTGCACCGCTTGCAGCTCTACTCGGGCGGCACCGAGGCGGTGGAGAGCGCCCTGCGCCTGGCCAAATCGCACACGGGCAAGCATGAGTTCATCAGCTTCTGGGGCGGCTTCCACGGCAAGACCATGGGTTCGCTCTCGCTCATGGGATCGACGTTCAAGCACGGCCTGGGGCCCATGGTGCCCGGCTCGCACCAGGTGCCCTACGCCAACTGCTACCGCTGCCCCTTGCGCGTGGAATACCCTGGTTGCGGCCTGGCCTGCGCCGATCTGGCCCGACAGCACGCCAAGACCGCGACCGCTGGCGCGGTGGCGGCTTTCGTCATCGAGCCCATGCAGGGCACGGCCGGCAACGTGATTCCCCCCAAGGAATTCCTGCCCGCGATTCGCAGCATCGCCGACGAGATGATCACCGGGTTCGGCCGCACGGGGCGGCGCTGGGGTGTCGATCATTCGGGCGTGCGCCCCGACATCGTGACCATCGGCAAGGCCTTCGGCGGCGGCTTCCCGGTGTCCGGGGTGCTGACCACCGACGCGATCTCGCAGGCCAAACCGTGGAGCGTGCCCTCGGGCTCGTCCTCGAGCTACGGCGGCAATCCCCTGGCGGCGGCGGCCGCGGCGGCAGCCTTGCGCATCATCGACGAGGAGCACCTGGAGGAGAACTCACGCAAGGTCGGAGAGGTGATGTTGCGCGAGCTTGAGGGCTTCGCCGAGCGCTTCCCGTTCGTCGGCTTGGTGCAGGGCTCGGGCCTCTTCCTGCGCATCGAGCTGGTCAAGGATCGCAAGACGCGAGAGCCACTGCCGCGCAAGATCACCGAGCGCATCTTCATGGAATGCGTGCGCCGGGGCCTTTTGACCATGGCCTACAGCGCGAGTTTCCGGTTGCAGCCCGCGCTGACCATCGACGAAGCGACGGCGCGCAACGGCCTGGCCATCCTGGGCGAGGTCTTCGAAGTGGTCGAGCGCGAGAAGTGGTGGACGGCCGCCTGAGGTGAAGACGGACTGGCTGCGCCTACCGGGAGCGGGTGCGTCGCGTGTGCTGGGCGAAGAAGACGGCGGTTTCAGCTTTGCTGGTGCGGCCCGAGCCGACGCCCAAGACCAGACGATAGACAGCCTGGGGATCGGCGACCAACTCGTGATCGTTGAGGCCGAGAAAGGCCAGGGCCGCGGCGAGCGCCAACCGCTTGTTGCCGTCGACAAAGGGATGCCCCTGACACAGATGGAAGAGGTACGCGGCCGCCTGTTCCGGCAGGCTCGGGTGCAAGAGCGCGCCGCCGAAGCTGGCCTGTGGCATGGCCAGGGCCGACTCGAGCGCGGCGAGGTCGCGCACACCGTGACCGCCGCCGTAGCGGTCGATACGACTGGCGTGGATGGCCAGCGCCTCGTCGAGCGTGAGGAACTGCGTCTTCATTCCGCGAGTCGCCGGAAGACGCCACCGTAGGTCGCATCCGCCCTGGACATCACCCGCCGCAATTTCTCGCCCCGTCGGCCCTCGCGCAGGGGCGAGATGACAATCAGATCGCCGTCCGTCGAGACCTCCAACTTGGTCTGGGCGGTGATGCCGGTCTTGTGCAGGAGCTCGCGGTCGAGCACCAGAGCGAGGCTGTTTCCCGTCTTCACGAGGCGTTTCTGCATGGTACGTACAGAATAGCACATACGTACGTACGCCGCGGGGCGTGGCGGGCTAGATCCCGTTGGCGCGCCCGCGCCACCAGAGCAGGGCCGCGGGCAAGACGACCACGGCCACCGTGAGGCAGGTGATCTCGCCCAAGACGGCGAGGAAGCCGAAGGAGTAGAGGCCCAGGTTCTTGGCCACCAACAGCGAGGAGTAGCCGATGATGGTGGTGACCGAGCACAGGCTGACGGCTCCGCCCGTGCCGCGGATGGCGCCGCCCACGTCGCGCGCGCCGTCGCCCATGAAGCGGGCCATGACGTTCACCGCGTAGTCCACGCCGATGCCGAAGGTGATGGGGAACGCGACGAAGTTGATGAAGTTGATCTTGATCCGCATGGCCATGCACAGGGCCAGCATCCACAGCACGCCGACGAGCAGCGCGGATTGCACGAAGAGCGTGGCCATCCGTCCGCGCAAGAGCAAGAGCACCGTCAGCACCACGCCGACGAAGGCCAGCAGCGAGGCGAGTGGGCCATCGTGGCGCATGGACGCGATGACGTCCGCGGTGAGCGGCGGGGCGCCCGCCACGCGCGCGGCGGTTCCACCCGTCTTTGCTGGGGCGCGCGCGATGTCGCGCAGGGCAGCCACGAAGGCCGCGTTGCGGGGGCCGTCCCACAGGCCGGCGGTCAGCTTGGGAAAGACCAGCACCGCCGCATCGGCACGGCCGTCGCGTTCCTGCAGGCCCTTGAGCAAGGTGTCCGGGATGGCGGCGAGATCGATGGCGGTGGCGGCGTCCGGGCCGAAAAGGGTTTCGACGCGCTTTCTCTGCTCCTCGGTCAGGCTAGCGCGCACGTGGGTCGTCAGCTTTTTGCGCGTGTGCTCGATGTCGCGCAGGCGTGCGGCCTGGTCGGGCGGCATCAGGTCGTCGAGGGTGCGCACCTGGTCGACCATGGCGTTCATGGGCGGCGACTTCATCGCCTCGCGCAGGGCGTGTGCGACGGCCCGCGTCTCCGCCGGGCCGTTCGTCAGCATCACCACGGGCGTCAGGTACTGCCCGAGGAGGGTGTCCATCTTCTTGCCCCAGTAGCCTTCGCCACTCTGCCAGGTGTCCACGCGCCGCATGCGCGAGAGGTCGTATTCCAGTTGCGCGGTCGAGAACTCGCGCACCTGCAACAG
>JADGRD010000179.1 GCA_017881285.1 Pseudomonadota bacterium
GCCGCGGTCGACAGCGCGCCAGGGATGTTCCTCGACCGCGACATCGCCTTCAGATCGTCGTTGTGCAGGAAACTGAGCAGGCGGAGCGACGTCCCCAGCGGGCACTTGGGATTGCTCACCAGGGCCAGCTTGACCGAGTAGTCCTTGACGTGTACCCGGCTGTTGGCGATGTAGCGGATGACATCGTCGCACACCGCCCGGTTCGAAGCCGCGGCGATGATCTCCATGTCGGTGATGGAGGGAGAGCGGACGACGGACATGGCGACCACCCGGTTGGTGTCCCGAATCAAGACCTGCCGGCAGTACTGGTTGCCAACCGTGGCGAGACGGATCTTCTCGAAGATCTTCAGCTCATCGAACTTGATGAAGGCCGAACCGCCCCTGTCCCGCTTGCCATCCGTCTCCTCGCCGCCCAGGTCCTCATCGAGCCCTTCCTCGCCCCCATCCTCCGCGAGCGCGCCTATCTCCGGCGGGGTCGCGGCGTCGGTAGGGACCGTCGCGGCGGCGAAGACTTCGTCCGGAATCGACGGCACCACGGCGTTCGGATCCGCGAGCAGCGCGGCGGCGAGCTCAGCGAAGCCCGGGATGCCTTCCGGCCGCACGTTGTTGCGCGCGCACAGCTCCAGCGCCCGGCTGACCGAAGACATGCGCGCGCGCTTGTTGAAGTAGAGCGCCTCGACCAGGGCCGGACAACGCAGCAGGCGCACCTCGTTCTGGAAGATCATCTCGAGCCCGTCCTCCTCGAGGCGCCGCGCGAGATGGATGAAGGTCTCGTCGGCGGTGGCGCGGTTCAAGAGGATCTTCTCGATGGCGGTCCGGTGCGTCATCGGCAGGCGCTCGGCGAAGAAGTGCAGGACCGACGCGGGCAAGGGCTCGCCGAGCGGGCCGAGCATGATCTTGTCGGGCAGATGCGCGGGGGCAGCCTCGGCCGCGAGCCTGACCGCGGCATCGTTGTCGAACGAAAGCTGATAGACCGCGATCATCAGCTCCGCTGGACGCAGCGGCGCCATGCCGCGCGCGGCCATATGTTTCGCGGGCGCGGCGGAGGCGGCCAGCGAGGCAACCGCGGCGGGCAAGTCCGCGCCCGCCAGGGGTTCCAGCCTCAAGGGTTCAACGGCATGGTTGGTCGTATCGCTGCCCATGCCTCGCTCCTAGGCGCGGTTCCGCTCGTGCAGGATTCTGAGCCCCCGCAGGGTCAAGAGCTCGTCGTACTCGTCGATGGTCGCCGCCTCGCGCGCCACCAGCGCCCCCAGTCCGCCGGTGGCCACGACCCGCGGAGCGTAGGCAACCTCGGCGCGGATGCGGTTGACCAGCGAGTCGATCATGCCGGCATAGCCGAAGACCAGCCCCGACTGGATGCTGGCCACGGTGTTGGTGCCCACCACGGCCTTGGGCCGCGCGATCTCGACCCGGGGCAGCTTCGCGGTGGATCGGTAGAGCGCGTCCGCGGAGATGAGCAACCCCGGGGTGATGATCCCGCCGGCGTACTCGCCGCGCGCGGTGACCACGTCGAGCGTGGTAGCGGTGCCGAAATCCACCACGATGGCGCCCTGGGAAAACTGCGCGTAGGCCGCGACCGCGTTGACGATGCGGTCGGCGCCCAGGTCGCGCGGGTTCTCGTAGAGCACGGGCATGCCGGTCTTCATGCCCGGCCCTACCACCAGCGGCGTCAGCTTGAAATACCGGGCGAACAAGCGCTCCATGGGCAAGGTCGCCGGCGGCACCACCGACGAGATGATGGCCGCGTCGACCTGGGGCATGTCCAGGCCCGCGAGCTCGAAGAGACCGCGTAGGGCCGCCGCGATCTCGTCGGCCGTGCGCTCGCTGCGGGTTTCCATGCGCCAGTCGCAACGCAGCTTCTCGCCCTCGAAAAGCCCAAAGGCCGTATGCGTGTTGCCGATGTCGACCACGAGAAGCATGGCGCCTGACCATAGTACAGGATTCGCCGGGTGGCTTGCGGCGAGAGTGGCTTTCCGCCGGCGCGGGCGCCGTGGTATGGGAAGGGGGCGAGATGGGCGCAAACCGCGAGCGGCATTGTGGAACCACGGGTGGCGGCGAGCCGGCCATCCCGGCGCCCCCTCTGCGCTGGCGCCCGCGCTTCCCGGCGGGCATGGCCATCGTGTTCGCGGTCTCCCTGGTGCTCTTCGCGGGCTTCTGGCTGCTCGACACCGCCTACTTCGGCCGGCGCACGGCGGCGGCGGAATCCCTCAGCGCATGGCGGCTGCTGGTGGAGCTCGACGCCGAGACCCTGCAGAACGCCCTCGGCAGCCTGGCCCAGGTCGTCGTCGCCGTGCTCGCCATCGCCATCACCGTGGTGTCTATTGTCGTCCAGCTCGCTGCAACCCGGTATACCCCGCGCATCGCCGAGATGTTTTTCCGCGACAAGAAGAACCTGGCCATCATGGGGTTCTTCGTCGTCTCGTGCATCAACGCCGTCTGGGTCAGCATCGTGGTCACCAGCGGCTTCGTGCCGCGCGCGACCGTGGCCATGACCACCGTCGTAGTGACCGCCAGCCTGCTGCTCCTCATCCCGTATTTCGCCTATGTCTTCGCCTTTCTCGATCCCGAAAAGGTCATCGCCCGCATCGGCCATCAGGTACTCGATGCGGTCCTGTCGCGCGGCACCTGGAAACGTGTTCGCGCCGACCTGGATCTGCGGCAGGCGAGTTGCGTCGCGGGTCTCGAACACCTCTCCGACATCGCCATCAACACCGTCGCCCAGAAGGACAAGATCATCGCCTCCGGCGCGGTGACGGCATTGCGCGAATTCGCGGTGAAGTACCTCAAGGCCAAGAGCGCCCTGCGGCCAGAGTGGTTCGGGCTCGGCCCCCGCATCCACGGCAACCCGGACTTCATCGCGCTGGCCCCGGACTCGCTGCGCGCGCTCGAGCACAAGCAGATTTGGGTCGAGTGGAAGGTTTTGCGCCACTTCCGCAGCGTTTTCTCGGAAGCCCTGGATCACCTGCCCGAGCTCGGCCACGTGGTCGCCATCGAGACCCGCTACGTCGCCGAGGAGGCCCTCCGGCACGACGACCGCGAGGTGCTCGCGCTGGCCATCCGCTACTTCAACACCTACCTGCGCAGCGCCATCAACCACGAGGACGTGCGCACCTGCTACAACATCTTCCACCAGTACCGCCTGCTGGCCGAGCACATGATGCGCAAGGGCCATGGGGATCTGGTGCTCGAGATCGGGCGCTGCGTAGCCTACTACGGCCAGCTCGCGCACCGGACCCGCCTGGGCTTCATCACCGAAACCGCCGCCCACGACCTAGGCGTGCTGTGCGAGCGTGCCTTCGAGCACGCGTCGCCCTGCCATGACACGCTGCTGGGCATCTTCCTGGAGGTGGACAAGGAGCCGGAAACCCGCTCCGAGGAACAGACCCTGCGCGGGGTGCGCAAGGCCCAGGTCAAGCTGGCCACTTTCTATCTCGCCAAAGGCGCCGGCCCCCATGCGGAGCGCATCTGCGCGGACATGCGCGGCGAGAAGCCCGACCGACTGGCCTCTATCCGTTCGGAGCTCCTCGCCGTCACCGAGCGCGAATTCTGGGAGGTCACGGATCGCGGCGTCAACTTCGACTACCTGGACGAGGCCCGCAAGGAAAAGCTCGACGAGTTCTTCGCCCGCGTCGCTTTGAGGTAGACTTGTGGAGGGCGGCAGCGATTCATGAGCACGACCACGAGAGACGCCATCCCTGAGGCGATCAACGACGAGCCCGTTTCCGCGACTCACCGGCTGGAGTACACCTTCAACCCGGACAGCCCGCGCATCCTGGTGGTCGACGACGAGCGTGTGATCCGCGAGATCCTCTCGGACTTCCTCGGCCTCGAAGGCTACGTGGTGCGCACGGTCGAGGACGGTGTGCAAGCCCTCGAGGAGCTGCAGAAGCGCAGCTACAACCTCGTTATCTCCGACCTCAAGATGCCGAAGATGAGCGGGCTCGACCTCATCGAGAAGATCACCGAGCTCGGCATCCCGGTGCTCACGGTGATCATGACCGGCTTCGGCACCGTGGAGACCGCCATCGAGGCGATGAAGCACGGCGCCTACGACTACATCTTGAAGCCCTTCAAGGTCGAGGAGGTCATCCACATCGTCAAGCGCGGGCTCGACCGCCAGCGCCTGCAGCACGAGAACCTCCGCCTCAAAGACGCGTTGTCCATCTACAAGATCAGCGAGGCCATCGCGACCTCGCTCTCGGTCGAGAAGGTGCTCGACCTGGTGCTCGACGCCGTGCTGGACGCGGTGGACGCCGACATCGTGAATCTCCTCCTGGAACGCCCCGGCGACGCCCACGCACCGGGTGACCGGCCGGGCACCTTCGTCGAGCACGCACGCAAGGTCTCCCCCCGCCTCGACAGCACCGAGACCGCGCCGCCCCTCAATCTCGGCGAGGTCCTGCCGCTTCTGCAGGAGGACAAGCCCTTGCTCGCCCACAGCGCGCGCGCCTACCGGTTCTTGTCCGGCCAGCCCGAAAAGCGCCTGGTCAGCTTCTGTTCCATCCCGCTCAAGCTCAAGGGCCGCATCATCGGCATGCTCAACGCCTACAGTTACACCAAGGGCGCCAAGTTCAGCGAAGGCCAGCGCAAGATGCTCTACGTACTGGGCAGCCGCGCCGCGGTTTCCATCGAGAACGCGCGCCTGTACGAAAGCCTGGTCGACACCAACGAAGATCTCATTCACGCCAACGTCTCGCTGGAGGAGAATTTCAGGCAAACCATCATCGGCTTCGCCCACGCCCTCGAGGAGTCCGACCGCTACACCCGCGGCCATTCCGAGCGCGTCGCCACCTACGCGCGCCTCATCGCCGTGGGCATGCGCCTGCCCAGCGAGGAAATCGAAACCGTGGTCAAGTCTGGGTTGCTGCACGACGTGGGCAAGATCGGCATCCGCAACGACCGCCTGAACAAGCCCGGCAAGCTGACCCCGGAGGAGCTGGCCATGTTCCGCTCGCATCCGGCCAAGGGCAAACGCATCCTCGAGCCCATCCCCTTCATGCGCGACATCGTGCCCGGCTGCTACTGCCACCACGAGGCCTGGGACGGCTCCGGCTACCCGCAGGGCCTGTCCTCCGACAAGATCCCCACCATCGGCCGCATCGTCGCCGTCGCCGACGCCTACGATGCCATGACCACCGACCGCGCCTACCGCAAGGCCCTGCCCCACGTCATCGCCTGCGGCGAGATGGAGCGCTGTAGCGGCACGCAGTTCGATCCCGAGATCGTGCGCGTCTTCCTCGCCCACATCGAGGACTTCCGCAAGGCCGAGGCCCTGGCCGGCCGTACGATCCCTCGCTGAGCGTTCTCCCGTGCAAGTGACGCCGTCATGATTGGCGAAGTCCTCGGCGGGTACAAAGTCCTCTCCAAGCTCGGCGAGGGCGCCACGGGGGAGACGTATCTGGCCGCACACCAAGAGACCGGTCAGAACGCCGCGGCCAAGGTTCTCTTTCCAGCGATGTCGGCCGACCGCGCGATCCTCGATCGCTTCTTCGCCGAGGTGAGGGCGTCGAGCCAAGTCAACCATGTGGGCATCGCCGACCTTTTCGACTGCGGTGTGCATGGCGGCGGGCGCGCCTTTCTGGTCATGGATCTCCTGGAGGGCAAGACCCTAACCGACGCGCTCATCGAGCTCGGCTCGGTCAGCGACATCGAGAGCTTCGCCGATATCGGCTGGCAACTGGCCACCATGCTTGCCGCCACGCATGCCAGCAAGATCGTCCACGGCGCCCTCAAGCCCGACGCGATCTTCCTGACCTTTCCCCGGGCCCAGGCGCCGCGGCCACTCGTCAAGCTGGTCGACTTCGGGATGGCCAAGTTCTCGCTCAGCGTTCGCCACAGCCAGACCGGGAGTCTGCTCGGGGCGCCGCTCTACATGTCGCCGGAGATCGGGCGCGGCCTCGGCAACATCGACCACCGCGCCGACGTCTACTCCCTCGGCTGCATTCTCTTCGAGATGGCGTGCGGCCGGCCGCCCTTCGTACGCGAGGGCAAGGGCGAATTGATCATCGCGCACGCCACCGAGACCGCGCCGTCGGTGTCCTCGCTCGAGCCGGCTATTCCACAGGCCATCGACACGCTCATCGGGCGCATGCTGACCAAGAATCCCGCCACGCGGCCCCAGGGCATGGGCGAGGTTGCCGCCGTTCTCGAGAAGTTCTTCAAGTGCCCGGTGCCAGGCGCCAGCCAGGATGCGCCCGCCACCCAGCCGAAACTGCTTGCTGCTCTTGCGACCCCTGCCCCGCCTGTCCAGCCGCTGCCCGCCCCGGCAACCTCCATTCCGCCGGCCGCCGCTCTCTCCCCGGAACCCGCTCCGAAGACTATGATCGCGCCCCGCCGGCAAGATCCGACCGCCCTGCTCCCACCCAGCGCGCAAGCTGCTCTTTTTCCCGAGTCCGACCTGGCGGGCAAACCATCCGCGCCGCAAGCATGGGTCGCCCGCGTTCACCAGCGCACGGCCATCCTCGAGCCGCCTTCGGCGTCCAAGCCACACGCTGGTCCGTCCTCGCGCCGGCCCATTGTGGCGCCGGCCGCGCCCACGACCGGGTCGCAGCGTCGACGGCACTCCAACGTTCCCAGGTCCGAGCTCGCAAGGCCCAAGCCGGCCTCCTCCATCAGCCTGCCCATCGTCATCGCCAGCGCCTTCATCGTGCTTGCCGTGGGCGCAGGCATCCTTTTATTTCGCGGCAGGAAGCCCGCGCCAGCCGGCACGACCAGGACGCCCATCGCCTTGCCAAGAAAAGCTCCGGTCCTCGACGAAGCCTCTCCCCTGCCGTCGCTGGCCCAGCCCTCCACCACCTACCCGTCACCGGCAGCCACGCGTCCGGCCACACCGCCTGGGCTATCGGATGACAGCAGAGCCCGACCTGCTTCCCCGAAGGCAGCCTCGGCTGGCAAGCCAAAGCACGGCAAGAATGGCCCGGCCCCGCGCTGGTAGCGGCCATCGGCCCATCGCCGTTCTCCCCCCATAAAACGAAACCCCGAGGCCGAAGCCCCGGGGTTTCATCATGCTACTTGCGTGTGGGTCTGGTTACGGCGCGGGCGGGGTGGTGCTGTTCAGGACCACCGACGCCCTCTGGCCAGGCGTCCCGCCGTCGACGGTCAGGGTTCCCGTCTTGAGCGGCGTCACCGGGGCGCCGAGGTAGGCCACCTTGATGATACAGCTGTCCCCGCCGGTCAGC
>JADGRD010000180.1 GCA_017881285.1 Pseudomonadota bacterium
TCGCCGGCCAGCTTGCGTTGCGGGTGGCCGCACTGGACCGGCCGGTCGTAGACGATCCCGCTTTCGGGCCGGAAGAATCCGGCGCGCTGAGCGAAGATCAGGT
This sequence comes from Pseudomonadota bacterium, assembly GCA_017881285.1. Lineage (GTDB taxonomy): Bacteria > Myxococcota_A > Polyangia > Fen-1088 > Fen-1088 > Fen-1118. The sequence goes on from JADGRD010000180.1 coordinate 104, forward strand.
TGGTGGCCGCGATGAGCTTCGCGGTGGAGCGGAAGTTGCGGTCCAGTACCAGGCTGGGCTTGCCGCCGGGCTGCAGCGCCCGGCGCGCCTCCAGGTAGGTGAGCACGTTGGCGCCGCGGAACCCGTAGATGGCCTGCTTGGGATCGCCGATCACCGTGAGCGCGTGGTGGTCTCCCGCGTCGACGAAGATGCGGCGGAAGATCGACCACTGGGTCTCGTCGGTGTCCTGGAACTCGTCGATGAGCGCGTGCTGGTACCGGTGGCGCAAGCTGGCGGCCAGGGCGCGGCCGGCCGGGCCAGGGTCCGCCAGCGCCCGGTCGACGAGCTCGAGCATGTCCTCGAAGTCGAAGCGTCCGGCCGTGCGCTTGCCGTGGGCCGCGCGCTCTTGGACGACGGGCAGCAGCCTCTGCGCGGCCACCACCTCCAGCGGCACGGTGGCCGCGGCCAGCTCGCGCAGTCGGCTTGCGAGCGCGGCGAGGGCGCCGTCCTGGCCCTGGCCCGCCAGCCTCTCGAGAACGTAGGCGATATCGGCGTGCTTCGGGTCGCGCATCTCGACGATGAAACGCAGAGGGCTGCGCGCGCAGCCGGCCACGCTCTCGGAGAGCCGGGCCAGGTGCCGGAGAACGGCGTTGATCGTGTTTCCGTTCACCTTCGCCGCTTTGAGCGCGCCTTTGAGCTTCTCGTCGCCGGATGCCACCGGTTGCCACGCGGCCAGGGCCGCGGCCAGGCGAGCCTCGTCGAATGCGGGCCGCAACGCTTGCGCCTTTGCCTCGTCGCAAGCGAGCAGGAGCTGCTCTAGGCCGGCGACGGTCTCGCCGCTCGCCAACCACGCCTCGAGGAGCGCGGCGAGGCTGGGATCCGCCACGACCAGCGTGCGGAGAATCTCGGCAAACGCCTCGCCGAAGACCGCTTCCGTGCCGACCAGCTCCTCGTCGAAGAGACGGCCCTGCACGAAAGCGTGCTCGCGCAGGACGCGCTGGCAGAAGGCGTGAATGGTGAAGATGCCGATGCGATCGAAGGCGAGCAAGGCGTCACCGAGGAGCCGGCGCGCGCGCTCGTCGATGACCCAGGCCCCGCCCGCGGGGGCGTTCGCCGCCGCGACCGCCTGGGGGTGGTCCGGCCGCAACTCGGCCAGCTCGCCGATCAGCCGGCGCAGGCGCAGCACCAGCTCGGCCGTGGCCTTTTCCGTGAAGGTGACGACCAGGATCTGGTCGGCCGGAATGGCGTGGGTCAGGACGAGATCGACGAAGAGGTGCTCGAGCAGGAAGGTCTTGCCCGTGCCGGCCGAGGATTCCACCACGTTGTGGCCGGGCCCGAGCTCGGACAGCGACGGCGGCCGCGGGTAACGCAGGGACAGGGTCATGCGCCCTTCTCCGTGGCCAGTTCGAAGAAGAGAGCGAAGCGCTCCTCGATCATGCGTTCGGCCTCGGCGTCGGATGGTGGCGCGAAATGCTCGGTCACCTCCGGCACCGGGCCCCGCGTCGAGCTGAAGCCGGCCTCGCGCCGGTCGTTCGCCTCGGATAGCCTCCTGATCTCCTCGCTGACCTTCGATCCGTTGCGGCGGCTGGCGAGAACGGCCTCGTGAGGCAGGAGATAGGGATGCACGGCCGCAGGCAAGCCATCGCTGTCACGGCCACCGGCCACGAGCGCGGCGCACAGACGGTGCAGGTATGCGCGGCTGTCCGCGGCCGAAAGCGGGCCGAAGCGCTTCTGGCGCTGCCCGGCCGAACCCTTCGCCACGTGGAAGAGGGCGCTGGCAAAGCCGGGCCGGGCGGGTTCGTCGCCCGCGGCGGCCAGGACCGCGTACTCGAGAAAAGCGCCTAGGTCCTCCTTGCCCAGGTCATCGGCGGCGACGGCCTTGCGGGTCGTGAAACAGAGCGCGCGGTCGGCCTCGCCCTGGGCCCACAACCCGGTCTCGCCCACGATGGTGACCGCGACCAGGCGCTCGGGCTCGCCCGGGCGCGCGGGGATGGTGACCTCGAAGCTCGGCGCCCGGCAATGCACGACGGACGCGCCCGCCGCCATCTCGGTGTTCGCCGCCAAATTGGGCACGAAGCGAAAGGTGTGGCAGGTGGTGTCGCCGGTTCCGAGGACGGCCGGCAGTGCCTCGCGCCAGCCGCGCAGGATCTCCTTCTCCCGCGCCGCGCTCGCCTGGCGAAACATTCCGGCCGGGCTGCGCCCCGCCAGCTCGGCGGCCAGCGCCTGGCGCGCGTGCGCGGCATCCAGGTCCTCCCAACCGGGCGTGCCCTGCGCAGCCAGAATGGCGGCCGTCATCGTCTTGCGCATGATGGACGAGAGCAACAACCGATCCAGGTCGAAGGGCTCGTTCTCGACGTCGGCCACGCCCTCGTCGTCGTCCTCGCGCATGCCCAGGCCAAAGCGCGCCGAAGCCTGCAAGGGGTCTTCGAGGAAGCGGCGCAGAGTGGCGAGCGAGACCTTGATGGCCATGGCTGGCGGGGATGCTTTTCCGTGCCCAAGCGGAGACAAGCCGAGGACGCGGGCCAGCGGGGTGAAGAGCGCGGTGGGCAGCGTGGCCAGACGCTTTCTGGCCGAGGCCACGGCGGGCCCGGGCGCGGCCACGGCCTGGCCCAGTTCCTTCGCCCGACGTTCGGCCTCCGCCGCCGGCAGGAACACGCGGCGCCGGTTCTCGTCGTCGTAGCGGCGCAATTTCGGTCGAGGTTCGCGCCCGTCGCAGAACCGGCGCGCGAGCTCGGCCCCGTCGAGGTAGCCGCGGCCGAGGATGGCGCGTAGCTCGAGCAGGGCCGGCGAGGCGGGCAGCTCGTCGCCCGTGATCTCGTCGCGGCTGACGTAGGAAAGCGTGAGGTGCTCGCGCGCCGAGAGCAGGGTTTCGAGGAACATGTAGAGATCCTGCTCGCGCGCGTCGACGTCGCCGGGCAGGCGCTGGCCCTCGCGCAAGTCCAGCTCGTGGCGCCCCTGCGATCGCGGGAAGGCGTCCTGACCCAGACCGAGCACGAACACGGCCCGGAACGGGATCGCGCGCATGGGCACGAACGAGGCGACCGTCACGCCGCTCGCCAGGTAGTGGCCGCGGCTTCCCGGCAAGGCGCCGAGCGCGCGCTTGGCCAGCTCGGCGGCCACGCGATACGCGACCGGGCATTGGCCCAGGCCGGTCTCGGCCAGCTCATCGAGCTCGGCGAGAAAACGCGCGACCACGGCCTGGCCGACCCCGTCGTCCTCATCCAGAACGAGGTACGACCCGATCAGGCCGCGCACGAAATCCAGCCACTCGCCCAAGGGGCGCTGTCGCGGTCCCGTGCGTCCCGACGCGAATCGCGCATCCGCGATGAGCGAACGGGCGAGCAGGCCGAACCCCAGCGCGTCCGCGTCGTCGGTCTCGACGAGCGGACCGGGCAGATAGGAGTCGCCGCCGAACGAGAGCGGACTCGAGGAATCTGCATTGGGCTGGTCCGCCACCGCGCCCAGGGCCAGGCGCGCGAGGCCCTGATCCCAGGAATAGAGATCTCGCGACAGGTACGCGGGGGTGAAATCCCCGCGGTCCGCGCCGCGCACGATGCCGAGCTCGGCCGCAAGCGCGTGCCAGCCCTCGGGCGTAGCGGACGGAAATCTCGCCATCAGGCAGGGGTGGGTCAGAAGCGGCAGGAAATCCTTGCGCGAGAAGGTCGAGAAGGGCAGCTCGACGAGCAGGGCGATGGCCTGGGCCACGCGATGGCTGCCCGCGACGCCGACATCGGCCACGTTGTGCGGCAGCTCGCAACTCTCGCGGAACACGGCCGGGAGCTGCGCCAGGTAGAGGTCCTTGCTTTTCTCGGGCACGATGACCGCGACGTCGCACGCGCGCAGCGTGGGATCCTCACGCAGCAGGCTCCAGATCTCCGCGGCCACCACCTCCAGCTCGCGCCGCAAGGAAGGGCAGGGCAGGACACGCAGGCTGGCATCGAGCTCGGCCGGCCCCCCGCCCGCGTCGGGCGCTCGCCGGTTCACGATGTCGGTCTGCAACCGATGGAGCAGCGTCGTTGCGTCGCCCGCGGGGAAATCCGTCTCGAAGGTCACGCCTGCGACGCGCGCGAGACGGCGCAGGTTCTCGCGACCGGGCCGCGCCCACAGGGCCAGTGCGGGGTGTATGCCTGCCTCGGCGGCAAGCAGCTCGTCCCCTTCGCGCAGCTCGACCAGCTTCTCGCGGCAGGGATTGAGCGTGTAGACGTGGATCTCGGACTTGTGCCCGAGCTGCGCGAGCATGCGGTGATACGCGGTCGCGATGTAGGAAAGGCCGAAGACGTGCACAATTCCGCCCGCATAGGGCGTCGGCGAGCCACGCAGGGCCTCGGTCCACAACGCCTCCAGCGGTAGCCAGCGTACGCCGGCATCCTTTCCCTGCCGTTCCAGCCGCCCGCCCGTGCCGAAGATCTCGAGCCACAGGGCGCGCTGCCATATTTCCAGATCGGAGTCACCCGCGCCTCCGCCCTCTTGCCACAGGTCGAGCATCTCGGCCCGCGAGCCGGCGTACTCGTCGAACAGATGGGCCAGGGCCGCGGCAAGCTGGCAGCGCCGCCGGTCGACGGCATCCCGTTCCGCGCCCGCCGCCAAAAGGTAGCCGCGAACGCGGGTGAGGTCGGCCTTGGCCAGCAGATCGCCGTCGTGGAGTAGCGCGAGCAGGTGGCCCTCGATCACCGCCGCGTCCACCACGCGCGCCTCCGGCACCGCGCGCTCGGCGAGTCCGCCCAGGAACTTGCGCAGGAAGGTCGCTTCGAGGTTGGCCGCGATGCCCAGCCGCTCGGCCACGCCCAGGCGCAGATACGTCTCGATGTTCTTGTTCGGTACCACCACCCGCACCGGCGAAAACCCGCTGGTCCGCTGGCGCTCTTCCGATAGCTGGCGCACGAACGCATCCAGCAGCACCTCGGTGCGATGGGACGTGTGGATGCGCAGCACGTACGCAGGATACCCCGGCCGGCTGACACGAGTTTGGCCAACCGATCCCGGTCGAAAAACCGCCCGCGACCTGCCACAATTCGCGGGTCATCCCGTACAGGCAGTCCTCCCTTTGATGAACGATTCTTCCGACCCCCCCTCGAACCGGAGGCTCTTCACTTATTTCGTGCCCCTGGCGCTGCAGGCGGCGTCGCAGAGCTTGAGCTACCCGCTCATCGCCATGGTGGCCTCGCACGGGCCGGGCGGCGCACTCAACCTAGCCGGGGTCGCGCAGGCCAACCTCATCATGTTCATGGTCGGCACCCTGGGCGCTGGCCTGGTCACGGCGGGCATGGTGTTCGCGCGCACGCGCCAGGGCTACGCGCACTTCGTGGCTGTCAACAATCTCTTATCCCTGGCGACGGCGGTGATCCAGACGGTCATCTGCATTCCGGCGGCCGGCCACCTGGTCTTCGGCACCCTGCTCGGGTTGCCCGCCTCGATCGAGACCCCGGCCGTGCAGGCCTTTCCCCTCACCATCTTGCTCAATGTTCTGTTCTACGCCCGCAACCCCTATCAGGTCCTGCTCTACAACAACGGCGCCTCCGGCCGCGCCAGTACCCCGACCTTCGCCCGCATCGCCCTGACCCTGGCCATGGCGCCGGGCTTCTGCAGCGTGGGGCTCGTGGGCCCGCGTTGGGCCATGGCCTGCCAGACCATTCCGGTGGGCCTCGAAACCCTGCTCTCGTGGTGGTACAGCCGCCCCTTTGCCGCGGCCCTGCCCGAGGATGTCGTCCCCGCGCCAAGCGGGCGCCAGATCCTGTTCTTCACCCTGCCGCTCTCGCTCGGCGGTTTTCTCATGACCTTGTCGGGCATGGTTTTGGGCGGGGTAATCGCGCGGGCGGCGGAGCCCGAGCGCATGCTGCCCGTGTACTACCTGGCCGTCGGTCTGGCCAACCCGGCGGCCTTCGCCGCCAGCCGCGTGCAGAACGTGGTCATCGCCTTCCCGCCGCGTTCGCGTGACGACACGCAGGTGCTGCGCTTTTCCGCCGTGGCCGGCGCGCTGCTCTCGCTCGTCCCGTTGCTCTTTCTGCTGCCCGGGCTCGCGCACTGGTACTACGTGAGCGTGCAGCGGCTGCCACCCGCGGATCTTTCGCTGGTCTACACCACGGCCCTGCTCTTCCTCGGGTATCCCGTCACGGTCGCGCTGCGCTGCCATCGCGAGGGACTGGCCGCGCTCGCGCACCGCACGCCGACCATCCTGGCGGGCGACATCGCCTACGTGGCCGCGCTGGCCGTGGCCGCATCTTCGTGTCTCGCTCTGAAGATGCCTGGCAACATCATCGGCCCGCTGGTCGTGGGCACGAGCCACCTCGCCAGTCTCGGCATCCTGGTGCTCTTGCTGCGCGAGCCGAAGGCCGACGGCGGACCGCCCGTCGCGCCGGTGGTCGGTCAGGAAGGGTAGCCCTGCCACCTTCGACTCGCCCAATCACCCTCGCTGGCGTATGCTAGAAAAACCACCTCGGTAGAAGGAAGCGAGATGCAGATAGCAGAACGGACCGTCGTCACCATCCACTACACGTTGACCGACTCCAAGGGCGAGATCCTCGACTCGTCCGAGGGTCCGGAAGGCGCCGAGCCCCTGTCCTACGTCCACGGGCAGGCCATGATCGTGCCGGGTCTCGAAGCGGCGCTGGCCGGCAAGTCGGAGGGCGACCACCTCAAGGTCACCGTCGATCCCGACGGTGGCTACGGCCAGCGGCACGAGGCCCTGGTGCAGAAGGTTTCACGCGACGAGTTTCCCGACGGCGACGTCGAGGTGGGCATGCGTTTCCGCAGCCACGGCCCCGACGGCGCGCGGGTTCTGACGGTGGTGGCCACCGACGAGGACTCTATCACCCTCGACGGCAACCACCCCCTGGCCGGCGCCACCCTGAATTTCGACGTGAAGGTGGTGTCCGTGCGCGAGGCCACCGAGCAAGATGTGCGCGGCCATGGCGACCACGAGTGCTCGGGCTGCCACGGCTGCGGCGAGCACTAGAGCTTCGCCGGCTCGTCGTGGCTGGGCCTGGCTTCCGTTCTCGACGGCGCGTGCTTCTTCGGCGTGGGCGCCGGCGCCTTCGCCGTGGCTTCGAGTACGACGCTGAGATTGCTGTCCGAGGCCAGCGAG
>JADGRD010000181.1 GCA_017881285.1 Pseudomonadota bacterium
ATGACCAGGTCGACCTGATCGCCGCAGAACTGGCGTGCGGCCGCTTCCTGGTAGAGCTTGCTCGCGTAGTACGGCCAGCGCGCAATGAGGGCCATCGGTGGCGGCGAGCTTTCGTCCGGCCACTCGTCTTCGCGCTCGGAGATAGCGATGGTGCCGCTGGTCGAGGACATCACGATGCGCTGGACACCCGCCGCGGCCGCCGCCTGGCATACGACGCGGGTGCCGTTGACGTGCACGTCGAACATCAGGTGCGCGTCCTCGGGCCGGCGCGAGACGAAACCGGCCAAGTGGTAGACGTGTGTGATGCCGTCCATGGCGCGAGCCACGTCGGCCGGCGAGGTCACGGTGCCGACCAGCACCTCCACGCCGTGGTCTTGCAGGGCGGGCGTGTCGAAGAGCGAGAGCACGCGGATCTGCGAACCCTCCACGCGCTTGCACAGCTCGTCCATGAAGTGGCAACCGAGAAAGCCCGTTCCGCCGGTGACCAGGATCTTCACGCGGGCCTCCCCCCCGAAGTCCTCCGGCCGCGCGTGCGGAACGGTGGCGGTTCGAGGGTCGCCAGCTTCTCGCCGTTCCAGGCCCGGCGCACGCTCTCGGCGTCGAAGCGCGGCGTGACGCCGTCACGCAAGTTCTCGACGATCCGTTGGGTCAAGGCCGAACAGAGCCGCCAGGCTTCCTGGTGGGCCATGCCGGCCGTGAGCTGGCGTAGGAAATCAATGGTCAGGAATGGGCCGAAATAGACGCCCAGCTCGCGCTTCTTGGGAATGGTCGCGCCGACCGGCATGGCGGCGTGCGCGCCCTCGATGTAGGCCGGCAGGACGCCGACGTCGGCGTGGAAGGCCAGATAGCCGAGGCTGGGCAGGAATTCCGTCATCTCGCCGGTGCGCGACCGCGTACCCTCGGGGAAGAGCACCAGGCTTTTGCCATTGCGGAGGACGCGCTCGGCGATGCCCAGCGACTTGCGGATCGAGCCGCTGCGCTCCATGGGGACGAGATTGGTCAGGTTCTTGAAGTAGGCGCGCCGCCACTTGTTCTTGAAGAAGTAGTCGGCGGCCGCCAGCGAGGCCAGTTCGTGGCCGGCGTCGCCCAGCGCGACCTTCAGGGCGCCCATGTCGAGGTGGGACGAGTGGTTGGCGGCCACGAGGAAGTTCGTGTGCTGCGGGATGTACGCCTCCCCGCGCACCTTGGTCTGGAGCGCCTGCGTGTAGAACCAGCGCTGCGCCTTGGCCAGCCCGCGCTTGCCCAGCCGCGCGACGGGTGACGGCAACTTGAGGTCGTCGGCCTCGTTGTCGACGGTCTTGCGGGTTTCGCGCTTCTCCAGCGAGGCGAGGTGCCGCTTGCCCATCACCAGGTCGTAGAGCCCGGTGACATCGCGGGCGCTGGCGAAGACCGCGCCCTCGGGGATGTGCACGCCCGCGTTTTCCAGGCCGGCCGCCAGCTCGTTGTAGGTCAAGCTGTCGAATCCCAGCTCGTCGAGCACGCTCCACATGTGCACCGAGGAGTACGGCTTGCCGCAGGCATCGGCCACGATCTCCAGGAACCAGCTCTGACCGGCCTCCGCGTTGCGCGCGGTCTCGTCCACGTCCTGGTCGGCCTGCGCCCTCTCGTGGCGCGCTCGCAGATCCGCCATGACGTCGCGACGCCTGACCTTGCGCGTGCTGGTGCGCGGCAGCTCGCCTTCCCAGAACTCCAGCGTGCGCACCCGCTTCCAGAAGGGCAGCGACGCCGACACCGCGCGGAAGTGAGCCTCGATCTTCTGCTTCACTTCGGCGAGCGGCAAGGTGGGCTCGACCTGCTCGTCGGGCACCACCGCGCACGCGACGTGTTCGGCCGCACCGTCGGGCAGGCCGACCACCGAGAGCTCCTTGACGTAGGGTGAGCCTTTGTAGAGCTCCTCAATCTCGTCGGGATAGACGTTCTTGCCGTTGGCATCGATGATGATGTCCTTGCTGCGCCCGACGATGTGGAGGTTGCCATCCTCGTCGAAGCGGCCCAGGTCACCGGTATGGAACCAGCCGTCGCGAAGCGCGTGGCTGGTCGCCTCCTCGTCCTGCCAGTACCCGGCCATCACGTTCTTGCCGCGGGCGATGACCTCGCCCACGCCGGAATTGTCCGGGCCGTCGATCTTGACTTCGACCCCGGCCAGCGGTTGCCCCACCGAGCCGGCGAGGGGCTTCATTTTCGGTGTGCTGACCGCCAGCACGGGTGAGGTTTCGGTCAGGCCATAGCCCTCGAAGAAATCGAACCCCATGCCGTAGAAGGTCTTCAGCACCTCGGGGGGGAGCGCCGAGCCGCCGCTGATCATGTAGCGGATGCGGCCACCCAGCTTTTCGTGCACCGGCAGAAACAGAAGCATGCCGAGATCCACGCCGGTGCGCGCGCGCACCTCGAAGTTGGCGTCGGCCAGCGCCTTGACCGCGGATTCCAGAATCTCGGACTTGTCGGAAAAGCGCTGCAGGACGCGGCGGCGCAGGGTTTCCCACAGCGCGGGCACGCCGACGATCGCCGAGATCTTGCCGTGCGTGAGCGTGTGGTTGATGGTGTCGCCGGTCAGGTCGGGGATGTACGTGATGCGCGTCCCGTGCGCCAGCGGCATGAGCAGCCCGGCGCTGAACTCGAGGGTATGGTGCAGCGGCAACACCGAGAGCATGCCGTCGGAGGTGCCCAGGTCGAAGATGCGCGACAGCTCGGCCACCATGAAGGTGAAGTTCCGGTGGGTGAGCATGACGCCCTTGGGATTGCCGGTGGTGCCCGAGGTGAAAATCAGCGAAGCCACGGCATCGGCCGCGTGCTTGGTGATCAGGGACTTCTTGCGCTCGTTCTCCACCGCCTGGTCGAGGAGCTCGAAGACCGCTGCGAAGGGCCAAATCCGCGTCGCCAGTCCCGCGGCCGCCAACTCGCCCGCCAACGTCGGCCGCTTGTCCAGCAGATCCTCGCCGATGATCAGTCCACCCGCCCCCGAGGCCCGCGCGATGTTCACGACCTCGGCGGACGTCGAATCGTGCGCGACGGGGACCGCGGTCGCGCCCGCCTTGAGTATCCCGAAGTAGCTCATCGGCCATTCCGGCGAGTTCTTGGCGAAAAGGATTACCCGGTCGCCGGTCTTGATGCCCTGGCCGACCAGGAACGTCCCGGCCCGCTCGGCCAGCTCGCGCAGATCGCGAAAGCTGTACGATTCCTGGCGCCCGCCGCGCTCCATCCGCATCGCCACCCGGGTCGCGTGCAGCTTGGTCGTGGTGTCGAACAGCTCGAGCAGGTCGCGGTAGGCGTACACGCTCTTGGGCTTGGGCGCGTAGGTCTCGTCGAGCTCCGGCAGCACCCACTTCTGCAAGCCCGGGAAGTGGATGTTCATGAAGTAGTCGTACCAGTCGATGGTTTCGGGCGACCAGGGAACCAGCGGGCGCTCGTCGGGCAGCACGCGGTCGCGCAGGGCGCGGATGTTGTCGGAGCGCAGGACGTATTCGTTGTCGAGGATGAACGGCCGGAAGAGGTCGATGTCGCGGCTGGCGTCCTTGGTGACGCGCTTGACGTTGTCGACCTTCTTCTTGACCTTGTCGACCCAGTTGACGAAACGACCACCGCCCCAGTTCGGCCGCACCTTGTCGAGCACGTCCGAAACCCGCTCGGTCATCCGATTGACCAAGGGTAGCGAGGTCCGATCGTACTCCTCGTAGCTGACCGGCCGGAATTCCATGCGCGCGGCCAGTTCGTTCAAGAACTTGTTGCCGGTTTCCTTGCTCTGGAACCGCTGCCGCTTGTAGAGGCCCGTCAAGGTGGTCACGCGGCCGATGCGCGAGGGATTGAGGTCGCCGGCCGCGAGCTGGTGCACCAGCGCCGGCTGCTCCACGCAGGCCTGCGCTGCCACCATCAGCATGCCACCCGCGATGTAGTCGACCGGCACCATGTCGAGAATGAGCGATTCGGAAACCGGCAACTTGTTCTGGCCCTTGAGCGCCAGATAGACCAGGGGCGCCGAGGTCGTGAAGCCCTCGTTCCAGCCGCGCAAGGGATAGGCAATCGAGCTTTCGACGATGGCCGGACGGACGATCGAACGCACGATCCCGGTTTCACGCGCCACGAGCTGATCGCCGATGCTCTTGGTGTAGGTGTAGATGTTGGGCCACCCCCACTCGTGCGCGCGCTGGATCCCGCGCTCGGTCAGCTCGGTGCGAATCCAGTCTTTGCGCTCGCGCGCCAGGCCGATCTTGAGCGCCGCCTCGTCGTCGGGATCGCGGTTCGCCGCGCGCAGGAAATCGCGCGCCTTCTGGCGCAACCGCGCCACCACCTGCGCGTCCTCGGCCTGGGCGCGCACCTCGGCGGCGATGCGGGCGCAGTCGGCGATCTCTTGTTCGACGTTGAAATGGGTCGCCGGCAACTCGCGCCAGCGCGGGAAGTAGCCATCGAGCGGCTCGCTCTCCCAGATCTCGCCGCTGCGGTTGCCGGCCACGAAGCAGGTGCTGGTGTGAATCATCGCCGGCCGCTGCATGCGCTTGACGAAGGTGATGATGTTGCGGATGCCCTGCACGTTGGTGCGCAAGGCGGATTCGAGCGGCGGGTTGAACGTCACCTTGCCCGACGAGTTGATGACCACGTCGATGTCGCCCGCCACCCGCGCGGCCTCTTCCTCGGGCAGGCCGAGGTTGCTTTCCGTGATGTCGCCATCGACCACGCGCACCTTCTCCCGCAAGAAGGCGCGCAGTTCTTCCGCACTGCCGTGCTGCTCACGTAGCGGATCGAAGGTGTGCGACGGCACCACCTGGTCCCAGAAGCGCGCCTCGCTCGACGTGCCGGTTCCGCGCCGAACCATGACGTAGACGCGGCCGACCTCGGGGAAATTGTGCAAGAGCATGCTGAGCAGGACCTTGCCGAGAAAGCCCGTCGCGCCCAGCACGAACACATGGTGGCCGCGGTAGATCTCCCGCACCGAGAGAACGGAAGCCGCTGCTGCCACTTGTGTGCTCATGGCCCGTGTATCCGATCTGCCGCTCTGCCAGCCTACTCGACATCCGCCATGACGATGGGCGGCCACTTCATCAGCGTGATGGACGCCGACGGGCCCACGAACCCGCGCGCCACCGAGATAGCCTCGGTGAGGGAATCGGCGCGATCCCAGCCCATGCGCGCCGGCACGTGGGCGTTCTTCGCGCCGGCCACGATCACCTTGCCCGCGTATTGGCGGCCGGGCTCGCCCCAGTACCACATGAAGAAAGGATGCGCGCCGTGGTAGGCGTTCCCACGCCGGTACATCTCGATGTAGCTCGGGTTGCGCGCGAATTCTTCCTCGTACTTGTGCTGCAGCGTGTGCGAGTCGCGCGTCTCGGGCAGCAGGCGGTTGAAGAACTCGATGTAGCTGGGGTGGAACTTGTGGTCGAAATCGTCGTGGCAGGGATGGCACAAGATCAGCGCCCCGCCCCTGCGCAGCACGGGCTTGCCCCGGTAGAACTGGTGGAAGTAGCCCAGCCCCATGACCTGAACCAGGATGGGGTTCAAGATCGAGTTGATGCTGTAGGGTGAAACGTAGGGGATGGGGAAGATGACGATGTCGCTCTGGCCTTTGATGCTGACCATGTACTGGTCATTGAGCTTGGCAATGATGCGGTCGTGTACCGGCTGCGTCTTGCCGGCGTAGCAGGCAACCAGTTCGTACTCCGCCGGAATCATCTGGAAAATCTTCCGTTTGGCTGCGATCGGCAGCTTGGACAGGCCAAAGCGCATGGCCTCGTACTTCATGCGGTCGAATTCGGAGAATTCGTCTTCGTTCCTGCCGAGAAAGTCCGTCGCGCTGCCGAATATGCGGTTGTTGAGCGCGGTCTCGATGTGAAACACCTTCATGTGCTGGTCGACGAGCGCGCCCTGGCGCTCGATCTTGGTGCTGAGCATGGAGCGCGGCGGATCCATCATGCTGTCGCATGCGAGAAGGGTGTCGGGATCGTGGTGCACGCGCACGCTCTCGTAGTCGCACAGACCCACCGCCACCGATTTGTGCCCGCCATCCATGGGCACCAGGGTGATGTTCACGTAGATGACGAGATCGCTTTCGACGGCGCGGCGGTTGATGTTCACCGGCTCGGCCTGCGCGGTCATGCCCAGGGGCACGAGGGCGTCGGGATCCTCGGCGTCGTGGTTGTAGTAGCGGTCGGGGTAGAAGGCATCGAAGATCTTCTTGCCCACCATGCGCTTCATCTCGTCCTCGGTCATGAACCGGTGCAGGGAATTGGCGATGACCAGGTGGATGTCGTCCACGCCGTTGGCGTCGAGCAGCTCGAGCAGGATCTCAAGGATGGTCTGCCGGATGTCGGGGGTGCGCATGGGCGGCTCGGGCAAGCTGATGTCGTCGAGCGCGATGGTCACGCGCATGCCCGGCGCGAGCTGGGCGTAGAGCGGGTCGGCGTCGAGCGGGTGGTTGATGGCGTAACGAATCGCCGCGCCCGGGTTGTGCAGCCCCTCGATGGGCGGCTTGCCGTACACCACGCGCGTGCCAACGGGTAAATCCTCGCACAAGATGTCCTCGCCCGAAAAAATCAGGCGCGGTGCCGAGTCGCTGTCGATGTAGACGACCTCGTCGCCTTCCTTGTGACGAGGCACGGGTCCGCGCAGGGTCTTGGTGTCACGCTTGCTCATCATGGGTTCGTTTGGTTATCGCAGATCCAGAATCGGCCAGTCATGCTGCAAGGCCGTGTTCTTTAGGCGAAAGTCCGGGTTGACCACCGTGGGGTGACCGACCACCGACAGCATGGGCAGGTCGCTCATGCTGTCCGAGTAGCTATAACATTCGGAGAGATTGAGCCCCTCTTTTTCGGCGTAGATGCGCATCCAGCTCGCCTTGGTCGCGGCCGCCATCACCGGCGGCAGGAGGCGGCCGGTCGCCTTGCCATCCACGAATTCGAGGTGGTTGGTGACCATGTCGTCGAGACCCAGGTGGCGCACGAGCGGTAGCGCGGTGAAGTCGATGGCCCCGGTGACCAGGACCTGGCGCAGCCCGAGCTGGCGCGACTTCTCGATGAGCTGGTAGGCGCCCGGATAGATCGACGGCTTGATCACCTTGTCGAACAGCTCCTCGGCCAGGTAGCGCAGACGGTCCTCCGATTCGCCCGTGTAGCGGCGAAAGAAGATGTCGTTGAACAACCGCCGATCGAAGAAGTCGGCGGCCACGA
>JADGRD010000182.1 GCA_017881285.1 Pseudomonadota bacterium
ACCCACAACGCGGTCCAGTGGCTCGACTGGGCGCTGCTCGACATCGTGCCCGGCGCGGGTTTGGTCGCCGCGGGCGATCAGGTGCAGCTCACCGTGGTGGGTTCCGGCTGCTCGCTGGGCGGTCATTTCGGCCGCATCTACGTCGACAGCGCCGGCGCAAGCGTGCCCGGGCCGTACGTCTCCGCGAGCGGGCCGTCGTCGGTGAACGCGGGCGGCACCATCGTCTACACCATCAACTACGCGGTCGGCGCGTCCGCCCCGCAGTCAGCCATCGGAGCGCATGTGGACATGACCACGCCGCCACAGACCACCTTCGCGTCGGTCGCGGGCCCGAGCGGCTGTACCACCCCGACGGCGGGGGCCGCGGGCACCCTCTCCTGTCCACTCGGCACCCTGGCGCCTGGCGCGACAGGCTCGTTCACGGTGACGGTGAACGTCAGCAGCTCGGCCACGGGCAGCATCGTAAACGGCACCTACTCGATCGGCGCGGTCAACGCCCCGACCCTGCTCGGCCCCAAGGTCACCACGACGGTGCTCGGCTCCAGCACGCAGACCGTGAACATCGAAGTGACCAAGACCGCCGCGGTCTCCACCATCAACTGGGGCGATGCGACCCACGATTGCCCCGCCGCCTCGCGGCCCGGGTGCGCGGGCATCACGCCACTCTTCACCATCGTCGTGCGCAATCTCAGCATCACGACCTCGACCCGCGGCATCGCCCCCACGTTGACCGACGCCATGTCGGCGACCCTCGACGACGTGTACTGGGAATGCACGGCGGGCAGCGCGGGCACCGGCGTCGACGCGGGCCAAGGAACGGGCACCTACAAGGCCAAGTGCTGGGACGGCTCGGGAACGGCGAACATCAATCGCTCGGGAACCGGGAACATCTCGCTCAAGCCACGCATGGGCTACAACCAGGTCGGCACCACCAATCCCGGCAAGGTAACGATCAAGGTATGGGCCGCCGTGGGAGCCGGTTCCGGCCTCGGATCCATCGTGAACACCGCCTCGTCCACGACGGCCGTGGGCTATGCCGATCCCAACCTGGCTAACAACTCGTCCACCGTCACGCTGCAGGTGGGCTTGCCGCGAACCCTCAGCGTGACCAAGGCCGGCTCGACGTCGAGTGGCACGGTGACCTCGGCGCCGGCCGGCATCAACTGTCCGCCCGCCACGGCGTGCACGCCGGGCACCGCCACCTTCGCGGACGGTGCGCAAGTCCTGCTCACGGCCGCCCCCATCTCCGGCGCGACCTTCACCGGCTGGAGCGGCGCCGACGCCCCGGCCGCCTGTCAGGTCAGCCCCGCGCTCACGACCTGCGCCATCACCATGTCCGGGGGGAACAAATCCATCACCGCCACCTTCGCCGCTCCGCCCCCGCCCGCGCCGGCGACCAACATCTATCTTTACTCGGGCTCGCCCCAGAGCGCGAAGGTTTCCACCGCCTTCGCCAACCCGCTCACCGTGCTGGTCACCGACAGTAGCGGCAATCCCAAGTCCGGCATCACGGTGAGCTTCACCGCCGTGCCAGCGGGCAACGGCGCCTCGGCCGCCCTCGCCGCCAGCGCCCAGACCAACGCCGCAGGCCTGGCCAGCGTCACTGCTACCGCCAACGCCACCGCGGGTAGCTATGCGGTGAATGCGACCGGCGCGGGACTCCCCACCGTGAGCTTCAACCTGACCAACGTCGGCGCCCCCGCCAGCATCATCTACATCAGCGGCGGCAACGTCACCTACGATGCGACGGACCGACAGAAAGGGGCGATCGGCACCCAGTTTGCGGCGCCCCTGGTGGCCCAGGTTCTGGACGCCAACTCCGTGCCCGTACCCAGCGTTACGGTGACCTACACCTCGCCCGCGAGCGGCGCCAGCACGACGCCGGCCGCCGCGACCGCCGTGACGAACGCCAACGGCCAATCGCGTCTGACGGTCACCGCCAACAACACCACCGGCCAGTACTCGATCAACGCTTCCGTCACGGGTGTGGCCACCCCGGCGCGCTTCGATCTTGAGAACGTCACCACCGGTCCAGCCGCCGTCTACGCCGCCAGCGGGACACCGCAGATCGCCCTGGTCTCCACGCCCCAGACCCCCACGGTCTTCAGCTCGCCCTTGGTGGCCGTGGTTTCCGATGCCGTCGGCAATGCCGTCCCCGGCGTCACCGTTACCTTCCAGGCACCCGCCACCGGGGCAACCGCCATACTGGCGGGTGGCTCCGCCTGCGCCACGCCTTCGAGCTACTGCCGAACCGGCGTCAGCAACGCGCTCGGGCAGGTCAGCGTCACCGCCACGGCCAGCACCACCGCGGGGCACTTCACGGTGACCGCCTCGGCGACCGGGGCCACGCCCGCGTCGTTCTATCTGACCAATGACGGCGGTAATGCCTTGCAGGCCGTCGCGGGCACGCCCCAGACCGGTACCATCAACGCCGCCTTCCCCATCGCATTGTCGGCGCAGGTGCTCAACAGCGATGGCGATCCCGTCACGACGGGCGTGGTCGTGACCTTCCAGGCGCCCACCAGCGGCGCCACGGCGACCCTGTCGGGCCCGGGAACCGCCAGTTGCGGCACAGGCTGCGTCACCATCACCAGCAACGGCAGCGGCTACGCGGCGGTGATTGCCACCGCGAACGCCAGCGCCGGCAACTACGAGGTCGTGGCCACTACGCCCACCGCGGCGAACAGCGCAGTTTTCCAACTCACCAATCAATGCTCGGCCAGCGCCGACTGTGCGGCCGGCATGCCCATCTGCAGCGGCAGCCCCAGCGCGTGCGGCCCCTGCACGGCGGACGCCCAGTGCTCCGCGCGCGCTGCTGCCACCCCCAAGTGCGACACCGCCTCGGGCTTGTGCGTGGCCTGCTTGAGCGACACCGCGTGCAGCAACCCCACGCCAATCTGCAACCAGGCGACCAACTCCTGTAGCGCGTGCACGACCGACAGCCAGTGCAACGGCAAAGACCCGACCACGCCAACCTGTCAGGCGGGCTCGTGCACCGGATGCTCGGGCCCCACCGACTGCGGCGGAGCCACCCCGGTCTGCCTGAGCGGTACCTGCGTCGGCTGTGCCAGCAACGGTGACTGCACCGCCCCTGCCGCTCCCACCTGCAACCTAGCCACGCACGTCTGCACGGGCTGCCCCTGCGGCACGTGCGGATCGTGCACCACCGGCGCGTGCTTGCCCCTCGCCCAGGGGTCGGACGGCTGCGGCACCTTCGTGTGCGACGGGACATCCGTCAACTGCCCGACCACCTGCGCGAAGGACAGCGACTGCACCACCGACGCCGTCTGCGCCGCCTTCGTGTGCACGCCCAAGAAGGGGCTCGGCGCCGCCTGCACCGGCGACAGTCAGTGCGTGCTCGGCCACTGCGTGGACTCCGTGTGCTGCGACAGCGCGTGTGGCGGACAATGCCAGGCTTGCGGGTCGAGCGGCCACTGCGCCAGCGTGACCGGCGCGCCGGCGGGCGCGCGCCCGGCTTGCACCAGCGATGGCTCGTCGTGCGGCGGGGCCTGCGACGGTACTTCGGCAACGGCCTGCGCGTACCCGGCCAGCGAAACCTCCTGCCGCAACGCGAGCTGCGCGAGCGGACTCGAAACCCTGGCCGCCCTGTGCGCGCGCTCGGGCAAGTGCCCGGCCATGAGCCAGTCCACCTGCGCGCGCTACGTATGCGGAGCGACGACGTGCAAGACGAGCTGTGTCTCCAGCGCCGATTGCTCTGCGGGCAACCTCTGTCAGGCAGGCGCCTGTCAATCCGCCCTCACCATCACGGTGACCATCACGGGCGGCCACGGCACCCTCGCCTGCCCCACGTCGGTGCCGCAAGGATCGTCGCCGATCTGCACCATCAAGCCCGACGACGGCTACACGCTGGACAGCCTCACCGATGAGGCGGGCGCATCGGCGCCGGTGAACGTCTTCGCCCTGGTCAATGCCAACGTGGCCAGCGATCCCAACGACGACACCTACACCATCAACAACATGCAAACCGACCACTCCCTGGCGGCTACCTTCAAGCGGCGCCTCGGCACTTCCTGCACGGGCCCCGTCGACTGTCATTCGGGTATCTGCGCCGACGGTCTGTGCTGCAATACCGCCTGCACCGGACAGTGCCAGGCCTGTGATGTGGCGGGTACCCAGGGCACCTGCACGCCCGTGACCGGCGCCCCGCACGGCTCGCGCCCGGCGTGCGCCGGCGGGAGCTCGGCCTGCGCCGGCGCCTGCGACGGCGCCAGGGTGGACAAGTGCGGCTATGCCAGCGAACAGACCTCTTGCGGCGCCCCGAGCTGCGCCAGCGGCAGTTACTGCGCCGCCGGCCTGTGCCTGCCCGTGAAAGCGAACGGCGCCGCGTGCACGCACGGCAGCCAGTGCCCCACCGGGTTCTGCGCCGATGGCGTTTGCTGCAACAGCGCCTGCGACGGCCAGTGCGAGGCCTGCGCTGAATCCGGCAGCGCCGGCACCTGCCTGGCCGTGGCCGGCGCGCCCCGCGGCGCGCGCGCGGACTGTGCGAGCGACAAGACCCTGTGCGGCGGCACCTGTGACGGCAGCGCGCGGACCGCGTGCGCCTTCCCGAGCGCCAGCACGGCATGCCGGACGGAGAGCTGCGCGGGCAGCGTCGTGACCCTGAGCGCGCTCTGCGACGGCGCCGGGACCTGCGGCGCCCTGCTCACGACGACCTGTGGCCGGTACACCTGTACCAGCGCCGGCTGCAAAACGGCCTGCGCAACATCGGCCGATTGCACCGCGGGCAGTGGCTGTCTCGCTGGCCTGTGCCAGCCCGCGTTCCGGGTCACGGTGATCGTCGACGGCAAAGGCACCGTCGTGTGCCAGGATCCGGTGCCTGTCGGCGCCACTTCGGTCTGTCAAATCGCGCCGCAAACCGGCTATGTGCTCGCCGGCCTGACGGACGCGGCCGCCGGCCAGGCGCCAGTGTCCGTGCTCGGCTTGGTCGACGGCAAGGGGACCCCGGATCCCACCGACGATACCTACACCACGGCGGTTCTCGACATCGATCACGTCATCCACGCAACCTTCCGGCTCGGTTCGGGCGTCGCCTGCACGGCCGGAGGCGACTGTCAGGCTGGGTTCTGCGTCGATGGTGTCTGCTGCGACCAGTCCTGCGCCGGTCAGTGCGAGGCGTGCAACCTACCCACCGCGCCCGGTGTGTGCGGCGCGGTCGTGGGCCAGCCGCGTGGCGCGCGTACGCCCTGCGCGAGCGACGGGACCGTCTGCGCGGGAACCTGCGACGGCAGCAATCGCGCCACTTGCACCAACCCGGGCGCGGACATGCTGTGCCGCCCACCTTCGTGCACGAACGGCACGGCGATCCTCGCCGCCACCTGCCAGGGAAGCGGAGCGTGCCCGCCATTGCAGACGCAGAGCTGCGACCAGTACGCATGCGGTGCCGACATTTGCCTGGGCAATTGCACGCTCGACGCGGATTGCATCGCGGGCGAGCACTGCTCCGCCGGCATCTGCGTGGCCAACGTGCCGACGGGCACGGCCTGCGCGAGCGGGACTCAATGCGCGAGCGGATTCTGTGCGGACGGTGTGTGCTGCGATCAGGCCTGCACCGGCCAGTGCCAGGCCTGCGCTCTGGCCGGCCAAGCCGGAACTTGCGGCACGGTCATCGGCGCCGCCCCGCGCGCCGGGCGTCCGGCCTGCGCCGGCAGTGGCGCGTGTCAAGGCATCTGCGACGGCACCTCGGCCACCGTCTGCGCCATGCCGGGCCCGACCACCCTGTGCGGACAGTCCAATTGCGCGAATGGGGCCGAGACGACTCCGAGAACGTGCGATGGGCTGGGGACATGTGCCGGCGGCCAGACCCGGTCGTGCGGGCAGTTCCAGTGCGACGTGACCGCCTGCAAGACGACCTGCGCTTCCGCTTTCGACTGCATCGCCTCCGCGTCGTGCGCGGCAGGCGCGTGCGTTCCGGCCAGCACTTTCGACGCCGGCCTTCCTGGGCTTGACGCCTCGCCGGCTGACGCCGCCAGCCAACCCGATAAAGCCGGGCCGGCGGGCTTCCACGTCGTGGGTGGTGGCTGCAAGTGCAACCTTGGCGCGGACCCCCCGGTCAAGTCTCCCGCGTGGTTGGCCGCGCTGGCCTTGGGCGCGTTGGTTGCCCGCCGCCGAAGGCGCTAGCACCAGCCAGGCGGTTTGGCCCGAGTGTTGCTGAACCTTGGGGTGGCGGCTCGCGACCGCTTGGCGCGAATCCGCCAAACCCGTGATTTCACAGTGGTCGTCCTATTCCAATCAAGTTTTGTAATGTGTCGTACGTGTTGTTTCTAGTAAAATATTCATCTCGGGTTGCAAGAAGTAGCGGCTTGGGCCGCTCGGTTCGTCAATTAAACGCAAGATTCCGCCGATGAGAGCCCACGTGAGGCAATCGAGTCACCCCCGCCGTCGCGGGTCGCGCCCACGGCGCCGGCCCGTCCTGCGCGTCGCGTGCCTCCTCGCCGCACTGGGTTGGGCCTTCTTCTCCCCGCCGGCCTCCGAGGCCCGGGTCAACCCCCTGGTGATCATCGAGCGCCAACTCCACAAGGCCAACATGCTCATCGTGCTCGACACCTCGGGTTCGATGACCGGCGTGCCCGGCGGGCTGTTCGCCAACCAGTCCGAGGCCGGCGTGGACTGCGACAACGGCGACAACTGCCGCATGGGTGGCGTTCAAGGTGTCTGCACAGGGTGGCGCACCAACTGCCAGTCCACCGACGACTGCCGCAACCCCCACTGCCAGCAGGACGGCGTCAGCCAGTGCGCGAAGACTGAGGATTGTCCCCAGGATCCTGGAACCTGTTCAGTTCCAACCACCAACTGCACGATGGGAACCGGCACGCATAGCGCGACACAGACGCAGACCGGGACCACCACCCAGTCCGACACCAAGACCCAGACCTGCACCGCCACCAAGAGCGCAACCACGACCACGACCACGACCGGAACGACCACGCAGACCGGCAGCACCACGGCGACTGGGACCCAGACGGGAACCACCACCAAGTCGGCCACCACCTCCCAGACCGGTACCAAAACGGTGACGCAGACCACGACCGCAACCACCACCACCTCCGCCTGGAGGACCGGCACCGGCACGCAAAACGTCACGCTCACCGGAACCATTACCGCCA
>JADGRD010000183.1 GCA_017881285.1 Pseudomonadota bacterium
GCGGCCTTCTCGCTGGCGGCATCGTTGGTAACCGGGTTGTCAAGACTGCGCGCGGTATCGAGAATGGCCGTGATTCGCTTCTTGACCTTGCCGGATTCGCCGGTGGCCACGACCCGGTAGACGCGCGGTGGCCCCACGTAGGCCACTTGCGCAAGCTGCGCTTTGCTGATGGTGATGCCGGTCAGGTTCTGCATCATCTGGAAACGGGGATCGTCCTTGGAGAGCGAGCCCCCCGGATCGCTTAGCACCTTGATCACCGTGTCAAGGTTGTCGAAGCCCACCGCGGCGCCGCGCTCGCACAGCACGCTGGCCAGCGGGTAGAGACGGTTGTCGTCGAGAATAGAGAGATCGTCGGGAACCTTGGTCGGATCGGGAATGAGCGCCGCGCGCACCAGGCCCACGATGAGAGGCGTGCAGTCGCCCTTGACCGAGGCCAGGTTTACCTTGCAGTCCTGGTCGCTGGAATAGGTGGTGAAGTAGGGCTGGAAGGCCTCGGTAAAACTCGCGTTCATGCCGCGCACCAGACCGGTCTCGCCGATGGTGTCGTAGTAGTTGTTGTGGGCCAGGTAGGGATCGGCGCGCTGGTCGTAGCGGTAGTCCTCGGGCCCGGCCGCATTGGCGTCGACGCTGAACATCTGCTCGTCGCCGTCGGACCAATCCATGAGGGCGCGGGCCAGGTCGACGCGGTCGACGTAGCGGCCGTCCGCGTCCGGGGTCGAGAAGAGCAGATCGTAGCGCGGAGACATGGTCAGCGCGGAGAGAAGGCGGAAGATCACCACCTGGCGCGAGCGAGTCGGGGCCGGCCCGGCGCCGCAGTTGAGGTCGATCTTGCCGTCCTCGTTGGTGATCTCGGCGTCCATGTGCCCCGGCACGGCATCGAGGCCCGTGGCCTCGGCGGTGTCGATCCCGACCATGCTGCCGAGCATGGCCACGTCGGTCTTGTTGCCGCTGAAGAATCCCAGGAGCGGACCGGTGTAGTCGGTGACCCGTAGGCTGATGCCCAGATCCTGTCCGGCCATGTCGGCCAGCATCTTCTGGGCCTGGGCCATGATGGGCTCGACGAACTTGAGCTGGATCTTGATGAGCATGCGCGACAGCTCCATCGCCGAGCGCGCGAGGTAGTGGGCACGGATCTCGTCACGCGCATTGGCGGCCTGTGAGACGTCCACCGTCGTGCCGTACGAGAACTGCGCCACCAGGGCGATGAGCAGGGAGAGCGCGGAAATGGTCACCAGCAAGGCCACTCCGCTCTGCCGATCCCGCCGGCCACGGTCACGGAAACGCCGCGCGAGCGTCGCCCGCACTCCGCCCCGTCGCCCCGCGAAGCGGGGAGAGAGCACTTCACCCCCTCGCCCCGCGAAGCAGGGAGAGGGTGCCGCGCGTAGCGAGGCGGGTGAGGGGTCTTTGCGTGATCTGCGCATGGTCTAGGAACGGTTGGGCCGGTAATCGACCCGTTCGAGGGCGTGCAGGCGGGCGATGCTGGTGAAGGTGATGGGCACACCGCGCTCGTCGAACACGGTGAGCGAGATGCGGACTTGCGTGGGCAGGTATTGCAGGCCGTCAGCCGTCGTGGTGTCCCAGTCCTCGCGCCAGTCCTTCTGCTTGTAGTCGTAGTAGGCGAATTTCAGGCGCGAAATGGCCGGGCAGAGCAGGTAGGTTTCGCCCGGGATCAGTTTGGGGTCCTTGGACTCCAGCCGCCGCGTCTCCCGGCGCATGAGGTTGGTCAGGGTCGAGTCGTCGGGATCGGGCCCAGTGAAGTAGTGGACCAGCGCGGTGTCGCCCTCGGCCGCGTCCGCGCGCAGGCGCTGGTGGCCGAACCACGAGAAGCGCAGCTCGTCGAAGTCGTTGTGGGAAGTGCCCGAGAACATGGTCCGCCGCTCCTGCGTGCCCACCGCCTCGGAGGCCGACACGAAGGCCATCTCGATCTCGCGGCTCATGCGCATGAGCGCCACGCGCACGGTGTGCGTGCGATCCTGCGCCTGCTCGACGCGCTTCTTGACCCGCGCCGTCTGTGCGATGGTTCCCCACAGCAGCGACGTCACGAAGGCCATGAGGGCCAGCGCGAGCATGGTCTCGATGAGCGTGAAGCCGGCCTGTGCAGTCGCGTGGGGAGCCGGCCGGCTTTGCCGACGGCCTGCTGGCCTGCCTACCACCGCGGGAGGGTTTGGCGAGGCCGCGCGCAGCGCGGGGGAGGCAGGGCGGGTGGCAGGTGCCGAGTGCAGAGCTAACCCTCCCAGGGTTCCCATTCTAGTGGTTCGCCTGTGCATCTTCATTTCTTCACCGCCGTCGAGGTGCTCGCCTTGGTGGCGGTGCTGGCCTTGGTGGCGGTGCTGGTCGACGCGCCGGTCGCCGTGTCGGTGGCGCCCGTGGCCGCCAGCGTGACGGCCGTTTCCAGCCGCGCCGGGTCGGTCAGAAAGTTCACCACCGCGAAGGACTGTTCCGGCTTGCCCGCCTCGTCCCACATCACGCGCACCGTGAGCTTGCGCACCGACTCTTGCAGGCCCAGGCGAATCGGATCCATCAGGGTGGCCATGAATCCGCCCATGAAGCCCGAAAGCATGTCCATGGGATTGTTGGACAGGGTGGCCTGGTTCGCGGCCTGCTGCACCTTCTGCGTGGAGTCCGCGGGCAGCTCGATGCGCTCGACGTTTGCATACCAGCGGAAGCGCGGGAAGCCTTCCTCGGCGAAGGTGCCCGCATCCTCGCCATCCATCTCGGCGAAGCCGTATTCGAGAAGGCTCTGCTCCATCATGGAGATGCGGGTGCGGGCGAGAAAGGTCGCCGCCGTGGTCATGCGCGCGTGGTTGGCCGCGACCACGTTGCCGGTCACGATGCGCGAGAGGACCACCAGCGCCATGGCCAGTATGGCGAGGGACACCAGGATCTCGAGGAGGGAGAATCCGCCCTCGCGATCGCGCCGGGTCCGGGGGCAACGCCGCCGGGTCATTGCACGACCACCTTGCCCGCGTCATCCACCTGTTCGCCGAGGTTCGGCTCGACGAACGAGTTCTTGATGCTGACCCGACCGTTCAAGGGATGGACCACCAGCGAGTAGAAGGTTTCGTGTTGGGTGTCCGAGAGATGGATGATCGCCGCCTCGGTCATGCCCAGGGGAAAGAAGTAGAGGTAGCCCTGGCCAGCGGCCGTCGGCTTCAACAGTCGCGGCGTGTAGATGTCATCGAGGAGGACGCTCGACTTCAGGGTGACGGGTTTGACCACCATCTCGCGGAAGGTGCCGAACTTCGCCCGCTTGGGCACGAAGGGCTTGGGCATGTACTTCGACGGAATCTGCGAGGCGCCGAAGAAGGCATCCTTTTCGGCGGCCTCGCGCTTCGCTTCTTCTTCCTTGGCGATCTTTTCCGCCTCTTTCTGGCGGGTCTCGTCGGTTTCCTTGCCGCCCGCCATGATGAACGGGTCGTCGGATACCTCGGCCCAGTACTTGCCCTCGTCGAAATCGAGAACGAGCCGATGCACCTTGCCCGTGGTCGAGGCGCGGTCGAACAGGTAGCGGATGGAGCCGGCCATGCGGCTGGCGGTGTTGCGCAGATCGGTCTTGGCGAAGGAACGCAGGCCGACGACCGAGAGGACGGTCACCAGCGCGACGATGAGGAGCACGATCAACACCTCCATGAGGGTGAAGCCTCGCGCCCTGTCTGTGCCTTCCCGGACCACGATCTTGCTCTACTGCTCGACCGCCTTGATGTCGTCGGCGGTGCCCTCTTGCCCATCGGGGCCCAGCGAGACGACATCGATGCCGTCGGTGTTGACCGTGCCCGGGCAGCGCAGGATGAAGTCGTGGTTCCACGGATCCTTCTGCTTCTTGGGCATGTACTTCTGGGCGACGAGGTCGTCGATACTCTTGGGGCAGTCGTTGTTGTTGTCGGTCATGAATTGGACCGACTTGGCGGCGATCTCGTTCACCGCCACCTGCGCGACCTTCTTTTGCGCCTTCTTGAACTGCTGAAAGACGCCGACGCCGACCACCGACATGACCAAACCGATGATCGCGAGCACGATCATGATTTCCAGCATGGTCATGCCGCCCTCCGCCGTACGTCCGGCACTTTCGACTGCCCGCATCCGTCCTCTGGCAATTCGTTGCATGTCTGTCTCCTTTTCCTTTGCGCGCGTTCCTATCCAGCCATTCCACCCATCTCGATGATGGGCATGAGAATCGAGAACACGATAAAGCCCACCCCGACGGCCATGAAGACGATCATCAAGGGCGCGAGGATCGAGGTGAGCTTGCCGACCTCGGTGGCGACATCGCGCTCGTAGGCGCCCGCGACGTTCTCCAGCATGGCCTCGAGCTGGCCCGAGCGCTCGCCGACCGCGACCATGTGGCACATCATCGAGGGAAACTCGCCCGACTTCTTCAGCGTCGCGGCGATGGATTCGCCCTCGCGGATGGCCACGCGCGCGTCCTCGACGACCTTCTCCAGCACGGTGTTGTTGAGCACGCGCTTGACGATCTCAAGCGCCGTCAGCACGGGCACGCCGGAGGCGAGCATGGTGGCCAGAGTGCGGGAAAAACGCGCGACCGCGATGAAGCGAACCAGCCGGCCGATGAGCCAGACGCGCAGTTTGAGCCGATCCACGATGGCGCGCCCCTTCGGCCGTCGCGCCCATCGGCGGATCAGGAGAACGGCGGCCACCGTCAGGGGTAGCACCAGCCACCAGTAGCCACCCGCGATATCGGCGATGAGCACGAGAAGCTGCGTGTTCCAGGGCAAGGCCTTGCCCGAGTCGGCGAAGATGCCCGCGATCGGAGGAACGACCACGGTCATCAGAAACCCCAGCACGAGGCTGCCCACGATGGTCATGAGGATGGGGTAGGCCATCGCGCTCGACACCTTGGCCCGCAGGTCGATCTGCGCGTCCAGGAATTCGGCCAGGCGGTTTAGCACCGAGTCCAGGTTGCCGGCCGTCTCTCCCGAGCGAACCATGTTGGTGTAGAGCTCGGGAAAGACCTTGGGATGCTCGGTCATGGCGTCGGCGAACGAACCGCCCTCGTTCACCTTCTGCTTGATGCCGGCCAGGATCATCTGGAACTTCTTGTTGTCCGACTGTTCCGAAAGCGCCCCCATGGCCTCGGCCAGGGGAATTCCCGCGTGTAGCAGGGTGGCCATCTGGCGCGTGAACACGGCCACGTCGCGCGCCTTGACCCGCTCGAACATGCCCTTGAAGTCGACCTCGCGGCGCAACCCCTTGACGCCGCTGCCACCGGTCAAGAGCGCCCGCTTCGATTGCCTGCCGCCCACCACCTCGCGCACCTCGCTGATGAAGATGCTCTCCTTGCGCAGCGTCTGGCGCAGCGACTTGGGACCGTCGGATTCGCGCGTACCTGAGGCCGACTTGCCCGCGGCGTTGAGTCCTTTCCAGGCGTAGACCGGCATCGCAGGTCCCCTAGTTGGTGTCTCCGGTGGTGATCATCATGACCTCGGCGGCGCTGGTCATGCCGGCCAGTACCTTCTGCGCCCCATCCTCACGCAGGGTGCGCATGCCGGCTTCGACGGCGGCGCGCTTGATGGTGCCGGCGTCCGCGTTCTTGATGGCGAGCTGGCGGATGCGGTCGTCGATCATCAGCAATTCATAGATCGCGGTTCGGCCCTTGTAGCCGGCGTTGAGACAAGCGTTGCAGCCGCCCTCGCGGGCACGGAAGAGCATGCCGGGCGGCGGCGGATCGCCCGAGCCCTTGAAGCGGATAGGACGGATGCCGCCAGCGAAGAAGGCGCCCGGATCCAGGCCCATGCTGGCCAGATCGACTTCCGTCGGGCGATAGAGCTCGCGGCACGCGCGGCACAGCCGCCGCACCAGGCGCTGGGCGAGAAGAGCCATGAGCGAGGAGGCGACGAGGAACGGCTGCACGCCGAGATCGACCAGGCGGGTGATGGCGCCGGCGGCGTCATTGGTGTGGATGGTGGAAAGCACCAGGTGGCCGGTGAGCGACGCCTGGATGGCGATTTCCGAGGTGGGCAGGTCGCGGATTTCGCCGACCATGATGACGTCGGGATCGTGGCGCAGGAACGAGCGCAGGCCATTGGCGAAGGTGAGGTCGATCTTCTCGTTGACCGCGACCTGCGAGATGCCGTCGAGCTGGTATTCGACCGGATCCTCGATGGTCAGGATGTTGAGATCGGGCGAGTTGATCTTGGCCAGGCACGCGTAGAGCGTGGTGGTCTTGCCCGAGCCGGTGGGCCCGGTGACGAGCAAGATGCCGTGCGGCCGGCGAATGAGGTCGTTCATGGCCGTTAGGTGATCCTCGCCGAAGCCGATGTCGGCCAGATCGTGCAGCACGGTCTCGCGATCGAGCAAGCGGATGGTGATGCGCTCGCCGCCCTTGACCGTCGGGGCGGTGGCGACGCGCATGTCGATGTCCTTGCCCGCGATCTTGCGCCGGATGCGGCCGTCCTGCGGCAGGCGCTTCTCGGCGATATTGAGGCCGGCCATGATCTTCACGCGCGAGATGATCGACGGAATGAACTGGCGCGCGGCCCGCCGGGTTTCGTAGAGCACGCCGTCGATGCGGTAACGGACGATGACGTCCTTCTCGCCCGGTTCGATGTGGATATCGCTGGCACGCTCCTTGACGGCGTTGAACATCAGGGCGTTCACCCAGCGGATAATGGGCGCCTCGTCGTTGACGTCGAGGATGTCGACGAGCTCCTCGGCGGCGCCCTCGTCCTCGTTCTCGCCCTCGCCCAGATTGCCGGCGTCCTGCTTGCGGCCGTAGACGTGGTTGATGGCCTCCAGCAGCTTGTTGCCCGGCAGCAAGACAGGCACCACGTCCACGCCGATCATGGTGCGCACGTCGTCGAGGGCGCCCACGTCGAGCGGATCGGCGGTGGCCACCATCACCGCCTCGCCTTCGCGCCGCAGCGGCATCACCCGGTGCTGCTTAGCGAAGCCGATGGGCACCTTGGCGGCAAGCTCGGCGTCCATCTCGGCCACGGGAAAGTCGGGCAAGAACGCGATGCCGAGTTGCACGCCCAGGGCCCGCAACACGTCGTCCTCGGTGCAGGCATGGGCCTTCTGCAGGAGGTCGCCGAGCAGCCCGCCCTCGCTCTGCTGCTGCGCCAACGCCTGCTCGACCGCCGCGGGTTTCACCA
>JADGRD010000184.1 GCA_017881285.1 Pseudomonadota bacterium
GGCTCAACGCCACCGCGTGCAGCTCGGGCAACGCCGCCGTGGCCTGGGCCTTCGACTTCATCGCCGACGGTACCGCGGACATCATGCTGGCTGGCGGGGCCGACACCTTCACCCGCGCCCTGTTCTGCGGTTTCGCCCGCATGTCGGCACTGTCCAAGAGCGTGTGCAAGCCCTTCGACAAGAATCGTGACGGGGTTTCCTTCGGCGAAGGCGCGGGCATCCTCGTAATGGAAGAGCTGGAACACGCCCGCCAGCGCGGGGCGCGCGTCCTGGCCGAGGTCGTGGGCTACGGCCTGTCAAACGATGCCTACCACGTCACCGCGCCCGAGCCCAACGGCGCCGGCTTCGTGCGCGCCATCGTGCAAGCCCTGGCCACCAGCAGCACCCCGCCGGATGCCATCGGCTACGTGTGCGCGCACGGCACCGGCACCCAGTACAACGATCAGGGCGAGGTCCGCGCCCTCAAGACGGTGTTCGGCGAGCGCGCGACCGCGATCCCCACAAGCTCGATCAAGTCGGCCATCGGGCACACCAACGGCGCCGCCGGCGCCATCGCGACCATCGCCTGCGTGCTCGCGCTGCTGCACCAGACGGTTCCCCCCACCGCCAACCTGGCCGAGCCGGATCCTGAGTTCGGCATGGACTTCGTCATGGGCGGCGGCCGCCCGGTAGCGCTCTCGGCCTGCCTCAACATGGCCGCCGGCTTCGGCGGTTCCAATGTTTGCCTGCTGCTCGCGAGGGCCCCATGAGCGCGAAGCCCGCTGCGGTCGTGGCCGTGACCGGCGTGGGCATCCTCACTCCACTCGGTGACAGTCTCGCGAGCGTGGCCGAGGCGTTGGCCGCGGGCCGCTCCGCGATGGCGGCCGTGGCGACTCCCGTGCCCTTCGCGGGCTCGCGCTTCGCCGACTTCGATGCCACCCGCTACGCCAACGTACGCGGTATGCGTATCTACAACCGCACCACGCGGCTCGGGATCTGCGCCACGCGCCTGGCTCTCGCCGACGCCGGGCTCATCGACACGGGCTTTCCACCCGAGCAGCTGGGTGTGGTCATGTCCTCGACCTATGGCCACCTGGACACGCTCATCGAGTACGACCGCAGCCTGGTGACCAACGGGCCCGCGCGCACCAATCCCGCGCTCATGCCCTTGGCCATTCCCAGCGCCCCCGGTGCGGTCATCGCGCTGTCGTTCGGCGCCAAGGCCTGCTCCATCACCCTGGCCAATGGCGGCGCCAGCTCGCTCGACGCGCTCGGCCTGGGCGCGCGTATCGTGCGCGACGGCCGGGCCGCGGCGGTTGTGGTAGTCGCGGCGTTTGGGCTGTTCGACGAGCTGATCCTGTCCCTGGCGCGCGCCGGCCAGCTCGCGCCCGCCGGCGAGTTCCGCATCTTCGATCGGAGAAGCCAGGGCACCGCGCTGGGCGAGGCCGCGGTCGCGTTCGTGCTGGAAAGTCCGGCCCCGGCGGCCGCACGTGGCCGCAAGCCCGGTGCTTTCGTCACCGGACAAGCCTCTACCTTCGCCGCGAACCCAGCGGGGACCGACGAGGCTCTCACCCGTGCCTGCCAGCAAGCCCTCGGCCAGGCCGCGATCGAGCCGGCCCAACTTGGGCTGGTTTCGAGCGGTGCCAATGGCCTACCGGCCGGCGACGCCGCCGAGGCCCGCGCCCTGCTCGCGCTCCTGGGCGACGCCGCTGCCAAAACCGCCGTCACCGCCATCAAGTCCGCGCTTGGCGATACCGTCGATGCGAGCGGATTGCTGGCGGCGGCCAGCGCGCTCGCCACGCTGGCCGGCAGCCCTGCCCCGCCCATCGCGGGCCTCGATGCCCCGTCGCTGCCGGGCCTGCGCTACCTCACCGGACCCGAGCCCGTTACGCAGGGGCATGCGCTCCTCACCGCCACGTCGCGAACCGGAGCCTGCTCGGCGCTGGTATTGTCGAAGGATGCTCGTGCCGACTGACACCACCGATGCTCGCAAGGTCGCCATCGTCACGGGTGGCTCGCGCGGCATCGGGCGCGCGGTGGTCGAACGGCTCGCGCGCGCCGGCCTCGACGTCACCTTCACCTACCTGGCCAGCGAAGCCGCTGCGCGGGAGGTGGTGGACGGGCTGGCCGCTGCTGGTTTCGCCGCCCGCGCCCGCTGCGTGGATGCCCGCAATGCGGCCGCGTGCAAGGCCATGGTCGAGTCGGTGATCGCCGAGAGCGGCCGCGTCGACATTCTGGTCAACAACGCCGCCGTGATCGCGGACAAGCTGCTGGCGGCAATGACCCAGGAAGAATGGGACAAGGTGGTGGACACCAGTCTGCACGGCCTCTTCGGGACCACCCAGCCCACGGCCAAGCAGATGATGCGTCAGCGGAGTGGCCGCATCGTGAACCTGAGCTCGGTCTCGGGCACGACCGGGGTCGCCGGGCAGACCAACTACTCGGCGGCCAAGGCTGGCATCATCGGCTTCACGCGCTCGCTGGCCAAGGAGCTGGCGCCTCTCGGCATCTGCGTGAACGCGGTCGCCCCCGGCTTCGTGGACACCGAGATGCTGGCGGGATTCTCGCGCGCGCAGCGCCAGGCGGCGATGGCCAGCGTGCCCATGCGCCGCTTCGCCACGCCCGAGGAGATCGCCGCGCTCGTCGCCTACCTCGCTCTCGATGCCCCGGCGTATCTGACCGGGCAAACCATCGTCATCGACGGAGGCCTAACTGCATGATGGAAGATCTTTTGCGCAAGCTTCGCGCCGACGCCGATCGCTACAAGGAGCTCGGCGGCTGGCACGTGAATCTGGGCTTCTACATGGGGGCCACGCATCGAATCGGCGCGTGGGCGCGCCGGTCGCCGCACCCGGTGCTGACCATGCCCCTGCGCATACAAATTCGGTTGGCGAACACCGTGTGGCGCGCCGTTTGGGGCATGAATATCTCCGACGACGCGAACATCGAGGCGGGACTTTGCCTGATCCATCCCCGCGACGTTTGGATAGGACCGTCGAACATCGGCAAGAACTGCCTCGTCTTCCACGACGTCACGGTCGGCAGCAACGCCAATTCCTGCGAGTTCCCCAGGATCGGCGACAACGTGGACATCTATACAGGCGCCAAAATCCTCGGGGCCGTCAAGATCGGAGACGCCGCGAAGGTCGGGGCCAATTGTGTCGTCACCAAGAATCTGGAAGCGGGCGCCACCGTGGTCACCGCCCCCAATCGCGTCATTCCGCCGTCGCTGGTCACCGCCTTCGGCCCTCGCCACGGCGAGCATGGCCGATTACCCAAAGAGTAGAACAGAGGCCACCACGGCCGCGATCTCTTGCGAATGCCGCCGGGTGTGGGTAGACAGACGTACAGGAGATTCCATGCGATCCTTTTTTCCCCTGGTCTTCGCCGCGTTCATGATTCCTTCCCTTGCCCTCGCGCAGGCGCCGGGCGTCCCCGCGGGCATGCCGCTGGTGGTGGACATGCAGAAGATCGAGGTCGGCTCGTGGGCCGAGTACGCCATGAGCATGGGAAGCATCTCGCTCTCCTCGCGCTGGGCCCTGGTGGCCCGCGATGCCAAGTCGAACACGCTCGAGATGACGACCAAGGGCGGCCCGGTCGCCAAGCCGGTCGTGCTGCGTCTGACCCTGCCCGCGGATCCGACCAGCGACGAGAAGCCCCCGAAGCCGATGGTGGTGCAGTTCGGCAGCGACGCGCCCATGCTCGTGCCGAAGGACACGCCGGTGCAGAAATTCCAGCGTCCGGACGCCAAAAATCTCGTGGGCAAGGAAGAGATCAAGGTCGCCGCCGGGACCTTCAAGACCGCGCACTACCGCGAGAAGAACGCCATGGGCTTGGTCGACATCTGGGTCAACGAGACGGTCTTCCCGCTCGGCATTGTGAAGGTGCTTACCTCGCCCGAGGTCGACAAGAATGCGCCCGCCGCCATGCAGGTCCCGGCCGCCACCATGGAGCTGGCCTCGACCGGCAAGGGGGCCAAGCCCGTGATCACCAAGAAGCCCCAGCCCTTCGACGAAAAGAAGATGGGCGGCCTGGTCGGCGGTAAGTAACTCCGCCCTGCCCGCCCACGCCCGCTGCGGCCCGCCAACGCAGGGTTGCAATCCCGGCCCGGGGGTGACAGAAAACGGTCGCTCCGGTGTTCTCCAGGTTCGTCGCTCCACCGGTAGCAGGAATACGCCATGAACACGAACGCTGCTGAAGGTCTTGTCCAACGTCTGCTCGCCTTGCCTGTCTTTCGCTCCGAGTGGGTGCTCTGGCTGCTCCTCGGCCTGTCCCTGATGTCGGTGGCGGTGATGGTCGAGCGCTGGTTCTTCTACCGGCGGCGCAAGCTCGATTTCGAACCCGTGAAGGACGAGTTCTCCAAGGCGCTCGACAAGGGCGACTTCGACGCCGCGGCCAAGCTCCTGGCCAAGTACGACTGCCTGGAGACCAACGTCACCCTGGCCGGCCTGCGCGGCTACGAGAAAGGTCCCGAGTCGGTCGAGGATCTCATCGCGGGCGCCATGAGCCGCGGCAAGGCCGAGTACGAGCGCCGCCTGTCCATCCTGGCGACCCTGGCCTCGAACGCGCCCTACATCGGCCTCTTCGGCACCGTGCTCGGCATCGTGCGCTCGTTCAAGGAGATGTCCAAGGACCTCGCCAACGCCAGCTCGGGCGTCATGGGCGGCATCGCCGAGGCCCTGGTCGCGACCGCGGTCGGCCTCCTGGTCGCCATCCCGGCGGTGGTGGCCTACAACGTGTTCAAGGGCATGGTGAAGGACGCCGTGACCAACACCGAGGGACTCACGCGTGTGCTCATGGCCGAGCTGAAGTCGGCCGGCAAGACCGCGAAGGAATAGCCATGGCGGCACAAAACGGCAATGGCGAGGACGAGGGGCTGCTCGCCAACATCAACATCATTCCCTTCGTCGACATCGTGCTCGTGCTCCTCATCATCTTCATGCTGACGTCGATCGCCATCGTCCGCGCCAGCATGGTGGTGAATCTGCCCAAGGCCGCCACCGGCGGCGCCCGCGTCGAGTCCACGGTCAACATCGTGTGCAACAAGGACGGCACCCTCATGCTCAACGGCGCGCGGTCGTCGGTGGGCGAGATCGGCAAGTTCGTGAAGCGCGAGAGCGCGGCCAACCCCAAGCTGCAGGCCGTGATCGCGGCCGACAAGGGCGTCGAGTACGGCAAGGTCGTGGACCTCATCGACTTGGTCAAGCGCAACGGCGTCTCGGCTTTCGCCCTCGACGTCGAGCGGGAGATCTCGATCAGCCCACCCTGAGCAGGGTTTCTCGTGATGGACAGCAAGCCTTCCGCCCCGCTATCCGGTCAGCCTGCGAGCGGCGACCGGGCCCGCCGGCCACGGCCGACGCGAACCAATCCGTTCGTCGAGCAACGCGCCCGGCGGCGGCAGGCCTCGCGCGCGCGGACCATGGCGAACGTGCGGGTGCCCATCCACACCGAATTCCGTCCGCACCACGAGCAACGGCGCATGCCGGGTTGGCTGCGCGCGGCCCTCGGCATCCTGGTCTTGCTGGCGTCGCTGGGGCTACACGTGGGCTTCGTCATCATGGCGTTCGGCGTGGGCCACCTCGGCGCGCAGCGGGAGAAGGAGCGCGAGCGCGTGGCCATCGAAATGCGCGAGCGCGAGGTCAAGCCCAAGGAGCCCGAGAAGCTTCCCGAGCCCAAGAGAGAGGTCGAACGCATGGCGCTGGTCAAAGCGCCGCCGGCGCCCAAGATCGAAGAGCCACCCAAGGAGTCGGACAAGAAGCCACCGCCGCGCATCGTCGGCCTCAACTTCGAATCTACCGTCGGTGAGGGCAGCGATGACGGCCCGGCCTTCGCCGTGGGCAACACGCGCCTGGGCGAGACCGACAAGATCGCGGCCAAGAAGGAAGACGTCCCCAAGGAGCGCCCCGCGCCGTTGTACGGCACCGGGAAGCCCACGGTCGCCAACCAGGCGGCCACCCGAATCCCGTCCAAGGGCGTGACCTTCACCGAGGCGAAGTATCACGGAGCAAGCATCAAGCCCGCCTATCCGCCGACGCTGAAGGCGCAAGGCGTCGAAAGCGACGTCGAGGTCCTGGTCTTCATCGACGCCGCCGGCAAGGTGACCATGGTCAAGATCCTGCACGAATCGCCCTACCCCGAGTTCAACCAAGCCGCCAAGCAAGCCGCCCTGGCCCAGGAATGGGAGCCGGCGACCCGCAACGGCGAGCCCATGGCCTCGACCAAGAAGTACTCCTACCGCTTTCGACTCACGGACGATTAGACATGCGCAAGAACTTCTTTCTCGTCAGCGCACTCGCGCTTCTCGGCTGCAGCAACCCCAACTTCAACACCCCCCAGACGCTCAACGTTCCCCGCGTCCTCGCCATCCAGGCCGAGCCGCCGCAGCCCAAGCTCGGCGAGGCCACGACCCTGCAGGCGCTGGTCTACATGCCGCCGGGCGATCCGGGCGAGGACGCCACGTATGCGTGGAGTTGGTGTCCCTTCACGGCGAGCGCCAACAATGGCTACCAATGTCCGATCGATCAGACGGCGTTCGACCAGATCTACGCTGCCATGGGTCTCGGCGTGGCGCCTTCGCTCGCCCTCGGCACGGGCAAGACCGCGATCCTGACGAACCCCTTCCCGGCGCCACTGCTCGCCGAGCTGTGCCGAAACCCCACGGGGTCGCTACCCGGCTCCGCGGACGCCGGCGCGCAGACCGACATACCCGACGGCGGCTCCCAGACAATCACGGACTGCCTCGTCCTGGGCTACCAGATCACCGTCTACCTGACCATCGCGGGAACCTCGACGGGCAAGCTCGACTCGGTCTTCTTCGTCAGGCTGCCGACCGACGACAGCGTGCCTGGCAACCAGAACCCCGTGGTGGGCGGCATCCAGGTGACCTGGCCGGAGGCTCCGGACGCGGGGCCACCCTCGGCTGATGGCGACGCGGGCGCCATCGACACCTCGCCAGCCGAGATCGATGCTGGCGAGCCCGTCGACGGCGGCGCGACTGTCGACGGCGGCGAGCCAGTCGACGGCGGCTCATCGCCCAGCGACGCGGCCGAGCCCTACGTCGGCCCAACCGATTACAGCTACGGCTTCCTGCT
>JADGRD010000185.1 GCA_017881285.1 Pseudomonadota bacterium
AGCTCGCCACGGAATTCGACCTCGCCGAGATCGAGACGGATGCCTGTGGTGGCGTGCGCGTGGTCCGGCGCGCCAGCGGAGCGCCCGCGCCCGCCGCGGCGCCGCTGCCTCCGCCCCCGGTGGTTCACGTGGCCGCGCCCGTGGAGAAAGCTCCGACGCCCGCCGAACCCGGAACGCTGCTCACCTCGCCGTTTGTGGGGACGTTCTACCGCGCGCCTGCGCCGGAGGCGCCACCCTTCGTGGACCTGGGCCAGGCCGTGCGCAAGGGTCAGGTGGTGTGCATTGTCGAGGCCATGAAACTGATGAACGAGATCGAGTCAGAATTCGACGGCAAGATCCTCGAAATCCTGGTCAAGAACGCGGAGCACGTCGAGTACGGCCAGCCCTTGTTCCGCATCGAAAAAGCCTGAGTCATCGCCAGGAGCGGCAACGAGCCATCGGAAACCGTGGGCGGTGGTCGCAAGGTCCCGCCCTGCCGCCGGCCGCGAAAGTCCACAACCAACGCCTACGGACGGAGCACGCGTGTTCAAGAAGGTTCTCATAGCGAATCGGGGCGAGATCGCCCTGCGGGTGATCCGCGCCTGTCGGGATCTCGGCCTCCGTTCGGTGGCGGTTCATTCCACCGCCGACGCGGATGCCCTGCATGTGCGTTTCGCCGACGAGAAGGTGTGCATCGGCCCACCCCCGTCGCGCCAGAGCTACCTCAACATCCCCGCCCTCATCAGCGCCGCCGAGGTGACGGGGGCCGACGCCATCCATCCCGGCTACGGGTTTCTGGCGGAGAACGCCGAGTTTGCCGAGGTCGTGCAGAAGTGCGGCCTGACCTGGATCGGGCCCCAGCCCCACGTCATGCGCACCATGGGCGACAAGGTATCCGCCCGCCAGGCCATGGAGGCCGCCGGCGTCCCCGTTGTGCCCGGCACCCCGATCATCGAAACCGACCGCCAGGCCGAGGAGGCCATCGAACGCATTGGCCTACCCGTGATCATCAAGGCCACCGGCGGCGGTGGCGGCCGGGGCATGAAGATCGTGGACGAGCCACGCCGGCTTCTGACCCAGCTCGCGGCGGCGCGGTCCGAGGCCCAGGCCGGTTTCAACAACCCCGCCGTCTACCTCGAACGCTACATCGGCAGACCCCGCCACATCGAGGTGCAGGTGCTGGGCGACGGCCAGTCCGCCATCGCCCTCGGCGAGCGTGAGTGCTCGATCCAACGCCGCCACCAGAAGCTCATCGAGGAAGCGCCCTCGGTCGCGCTCGACGACGCGCGCCGGGTGGAGCTGCTGCGGGCCGCGCGCAAGGCCACCGCCGCCATCGGGTACAGGACCGTCGGCACGCTCGAGTTCCTACTCGACGAGAACAAGCAGTTCTTCTTCATCGAGATGAACACCCGCATCCAGGTCGAGCACACGGTGACCGAGGCAGTCTTCGGCGTCGATCTGGTGCGCGAGCAGATGCGCCTGGCGGCGGGCGATCCACTGCACCTGCCCGCCGAGATGCGCCCGCGCGGGCACGCCATCGAGCTGCGCATCAACGCCGAAGATCCCGTCACCTTCGCCCCCTCGCCGGGCACCATCACGGCGCTCAACCTGCCGGGCGGCATCGGCATTCGCGTGGACACGCACATCTATGCCCACTACCGGGTACCCCCCTTCTACGACTCGCTCCTTGCCAAACTGATTGCGCATGGAGACAATCGGAACGTCGCCCTGGCGCGCGTGCGGCGTGCACTCGACGAGGTGGTGGTCGAAGGCATCAAGACCAACTGCGATCTCCACCGCCGGGTCCTGAGCCATCCCGACTTCATCGGCGGCCGCTTCGATACCCATTTCCTCGAACGCCTCTAACGCGCGTGTCAAAACGCGTTGGCGAAGGCGGGCCTTGCCCACGGCCTGGCGGCCTTCCGCCCTAGCGCCGGAGGGTTGGCGAGGCCGAGCGCAGCGCGGGGGAGGCAGGGTGGGTGGCGGTTGCCGAGTGCAGAGCTAACCCTCCCAGGGTTCCCATCACAAACAGATTGCTTGCCGAAGTCGTCCGGGCGGGCAAATACTCGGACGTTCCTTTACAGGTGTTCCGTTCCCGGTAACACTGAGCAAGCGGACACAATCAGGTGGTAACCAAGAAAGACAAGCACCTCGCAGCAGCACAAAAGTACCTGGAGCGGGGAAGCTTCGAGAAGGCCTTGGCGATGTTTCAGGCAGCCGTCAAGGAGGACCCGAAGGATACCCGCACATGGCTTCGTATGGCCGAAGTGCATGTCCGACTGGGTCAAAACGACAAGGCCACCGAGGTCTACCAGAAGACCGTTGATCTCTACGTCGAGCAGGGGTTCTTCCAGCGAGCGGTCGCGGTCTACAAGAACATCATCAAGCTGTCGCCCGACTTCATCGACGCCCGCCTCAAGTTGTCGGATGTCTTTCGGCAGCTCGGACTGCTCTCGGATGCCGTGCAGCAGATGGAGCAGGCGGCCGCGCTCTTTCAGAAGGCGAATCGCGTGCCCGAGGCGCTCGCCGCGCTCAAGCAGATCATCGACATCAACCCCGAGCAGCCCAACCCGCGCATCCGCTATGCCGAAATGGCTGCGCAGGCCGGGGCGGTAAGAGAAGCGGCGGCGGAATTCGCCGCGGCCGCGAAGCTGGTCAAGGCCCAGGGCCGCACCGACGAGTTCCTGCGCGTGGCCGAACGCATGCTCCACTACGACCCCGAGAACCACGACATGGCCATGGAGGTGGCCAGCAAATACATGGAGCACAACAACGCGCGCGCGGCGATCGCCCATCTCAAGCGGGTGTACGAGGCCCGGCAGCGCGATCCGCAGGTCCTCGACCTGCTGGCACGGGTCTTCGACCAGCTCGGCCAGCCGCACAAGACGCTGCCGGTGCTCAAGGAGCTGGCCCGCGTCTATGCCGAGGCCGGCCGCATCGGCGAACGCAACCAGGCGGCCCAGCGCGTGCTGTCGATGGATCCGAACGACGCCGAAATGCGCGAGCTCCTCGGCAAGGGGGCGAGCACCCTCTCCCGGATGCCGGCCCCCTCGCCCGCCTCCAGGCTGGCCACCCCGTCGCCGTTTCCCACGACTCCCCCCGCCCCCACGAGCGCCGTGACCAAGCGTCCTAATGCCATCACCTTCAGCGAGATGGAGGTGCCAGCAGCCCTGCGCAACAAGTACCTCAGCTCTCCGGCGGAGCCCATGCCGGCGACGATGTCGGAGCGGATCGACATCGCCACGGGCATGGTCGAGAGACCCGATGACGACGCCGAGGTCAAGCGCATCCTGGCCGAGGCCGACGTGTTCGTGAAGTACGGCCTGGTCGACCGGGCGGCCGATCACCTGCGGCGGGTCTTCGACCGCGTGCCCACCCACCAAGGCGCGCACGAACGTCTGGCGGCGGTGCTCGAGCAGCTCGATCGCAAGGCCGAGGCCGCGGCCGAGTACGAAACCCTGGCCCAGCAGGTCCTCGGCAGCAAGCCGCGGAACGCGGCCACCTACGCGCGCAAGGCGCTGGCCTTGAATCCCTCGGCTCGCCGGGCGCACGAAATCCTCGGCATGGTCGAAGGCTCGTTGCCCACGGCTCCGGAGAGCGAGGAATCGATCTCCGAGGGGCTGCCGGTCAACACGCCCGAGCCCGATCACGTCGGCAGCGACGAAATCGAGCTGCTCTCCGACACGGACAGCAGCGAATTCGATGGCCAGGAGGGCGGCACGGCCTTCGAAACCGGTCAGGACGCGACCGGCGGCGGGGACGGCGACGGTGCCACGTCCGCAGAAGCCGAATACGACGACTACAACCTGGAAGCCGACGGCCACACCCAAATCGGTGCCCCCGTCTTCGTCGATGCCGAGAAGACGGACACCGCCCCGCGGGAGCACGAGGTAAGCCCATCAGGGTCCGACGACGCCTTCCTGGCCGACCTCGAGCAAGTCGATTTCTTCATCGATCAGGGCCTCCTCGACGAAGCCACGTCCATGCTCGACGAGCTGGAGACCAGAGCCCCTGGGCACATCCTCATCGCCGATCGGCGGGAGAAGATCTCCGGGTTCGGGCCCGATACCCCGACATCCCAGGGCGCGGTTCCGGCGCAGGCCCACGGTGCCCCGGCCGCGTCCCCCCGGAACCCCCGCCCCGCAAGCGGCACCAGCGCCAACCTGGCGAAGCCCCCCTTGGAAAGCCACGACAGTGCCACGCACGTGGACCTGGGAATCATGCAGAAGACCATGGAGCGCTACGATGTCGCCATCGAGCATTTCAAGGCGGCCATGGCGGACCCCAAACGAGAGGTCTTCGCCCTGTCGATGATCGGCGAGTGCTGCGAAGCCCTCGGCGATTCAGCCGAAGCGATCCGATGCTACCAGGATGCCCTCAAGCGCCCCGGGTCGACCCCCGCCGAGGCGACCCAGCTCTACTTCCAGCTCGGCAACGTGTTTTACAACCTCGGCGATCAGAGCGAGGCGCTCTACTACTTCGAGCGGGTGATTAAGCGCGACCCGAATTTTCGAGACATCGGGCGCCGGCTGTCCGAGGTCAAATCACACACTGCGAGTCGTTGAAATGGGAGGGGGAAGGGTGGGGGCCCCCACCCTTCCCCCTCCCAAACCCTCCCGCGCTCTGGCTACGGCCGGCGAAGCCGGCCTTCGCCAACGCGTAATGGGAACCCTGACCTGAAACCACCTCGCCCCGCGCAGCGCTCTGGCTCCAGGCCTGGCAGCTGCGGTAGCAACCGTCAGGCCGTGGGCGAAGCCCGCCTGCGCCAACGAGATCATCGTGGGAACCCTAAGAGGGCACCCTTTCAAGGTGTTCACGGGGCCAATTCCCAAACCCTTTCCCCGACGCCTCGTCATGACCCAGATCTTGTGGAGATCGGATCGGAAGGATGAACAGGGAGGAACGAAGGATCAGAGGGAGCAAGGGTTGGGTTTACGAAACGGCGGATCCCGGTGCGAGGTGCCGGTGGACCCCGATGCCAGCCGCGATGATCTGTCCGGCAAGCCCATTCTGTCTCTGTTTCTCTGTTCCTCCCTGTTCCATCTCCGGCCCGAGCTGACAGAACTCGCCACGCCGAAGCCGGCGGGTCGCCGAGTCAAACACCTTGAAAGGGGAACCCTTTGAGGGGTCCCTGGTCGCGTAGGCGAAGCCGGGCTTTGCCCGCCGACTTCGTCGGCACTAGGGACCACACCCAACCCGCCCTGCCCCTCGCGGCCTTCGGCCGCGCCCCGTCGCGGCTCCGCCAAAGCGCGGGAGGGAAAGGCGAGGCCGCGCGAAGCGCGGGGGAGGCAGGGTGGGTGGCGGGTGCCGAGTGCAAAGCTAACCCTTTGAGGGTTCCCTTTCAGATGCTAGGTTGCCGCTAGGAGCACTTCCGCAGCCAGCATGTCAGCCACATCGGAACTCATTGGAACGCAGCTAGGCCGTTACGGCCTCATCGAGCATCTGGCCACCGGCGGAATGGCGGAGATCTTCCTGGCGCGCCAGGAGGCCATGGGCAAGTTCAAGAAGGATCTCGTCCTCAAGGTTCTGCAGACACGATGGGAAGCGTATCCCGAGGTGGTGGACATGTTCCTGGAAGAGGCGCGCATCTCCGCGCTGATGAGCCACCCCAACATCGTGGAGGTGTTCGACATTGCAACGGAGAACGGCCGTCACTTCATCGCGATGGAGCACATCTCGGGCCGCACCCTCGCCGAGCTTGCCCGGCGCGCTATCCAGGTCACCAAGTCGATCTCCATCGAAGTCGGCGCGTACATCGCGGCCGAGATCGCCAGCGCCCTCGCGTACATGTACGACGGCAGCGACGGTATCGGCGCGCCGTTCCGCGTGGTTCACCGGGACGTGTCGCCCACCAATGTGCTCATCAGTAGGACCGGCCAGGTCAAGCTGATCGACTTCGGCATCGCGCGCCAGGGGAACGTGACTCAGGAATCCCGGGCGCGTCCCGGCAAGTTCACGTACATGTCGCCCGAGCAGGTGCAGGGCTTGGCCATCGACGGCCGCTCGGACATCTTTTGTCTGGGCACGATACTCTACGAGATCACCCTCGGCCGTCGCCTGTGGCGCGGGCCGCGCGAGGTTTCGATGAAGCGCATCGTGGAGGAGCGCCCCAAGCCCCCGACCTTCATCCGGCGCGACTACCCGACGGAGCTGGAGTTGATCGTCCTGCGTACCCTGGAGAAGAAGCCGGAGGATCGCTACCAGTCGGCGGCCGAGTTGCACAGCGATCTGCAGGGCTTCCTGGCGCGGTCGAACGCGCACCTGCGCAGCCATTTTCACATGGCGGATTACGTGGCCAAGATCTTCTCGGAGGAGGCGGAAGCGCTGATTTCCGAGGCCGGCCGCAAGCGGGCGCAGGAATTCGTCGACAACACCGACGGCGCGGAATCCGAGCCGGCGGACTTGGATTTCGACGCCGACCTGGCGGCGGGACCGGGCGCGGCTCTGGCCCGCGCGCTGCGCGCCTCCGCCCTGGGCGTCTGGGCGGAGCCGGTGCCAGCGCCTGAGCCACTGCGCGAGGAGCCGGCCAGCGAAGCGGCGAAGGGAGGAACGGCGGTAGACGGCGAGGCAAAGACCAAGGCGGAGCCGGCGCGGAGCGTGACGGACGCGTCGGCCAAACCGGCAGCACAAACTGGCGGCCAGGTGGCCGCCTCGGCTCCCAAGTCGCCGGGTGGCGCGCAGGGCCAACCATTCGTGGCCAAGGGAGGCCGGGGAGCCGACCAGTCGGATCGGGTGCCACGCCGGTGGGCGCCCATTCTCGTCGCGGCAATTGTGCTCCTGGCCGCGGCCGGGGCACTCTGGCTGCTGCGTGGCCGGTAGAAGGTCGGGAACGGGCGAGCATGGATGTATCGAAAGGTCGGCCTGTGCTACCCTGACGAACCGAGGAGCTTCTGGTACTCAGAATGAAGTTCGTCTGCGACCGCTGTCAGACCCGCTATTCAATCGCGGATGAGAAGGTCAGACAGAAGATACTGCGCATTCGCTGCAAGACTTGCGGCAATGTCATCGTAGTGCGGGACGAGCAGGTAAGAGGCTCCGGCACGGCCGAGCCGCATCCCCAC
>JADGRD010000186.1 GCA_017881285.1 Pseudomonadota bacterium
CCCGTGCAGGAAGCCACGAAGCCAGATGGGAGGGCGGGCCTTGACGGTCCGACGACGGAGAGCTGCTCTGGACTTCGGAGCCTGTGGCTTGCGGCCTTCGTTCTGCTGGTGTCGCTGACCATCGACTTTTCGACCGACACGCCGTACGTCCCTGGCCGATGGCTTGGCCCCTTCTACCGCCTCGGCCCCGCCAGCCAGTGGACCTCGGCGGCGGGCGCCGCCGTCTTGTGCCTTCTCGCTTTCTTGCCGGTTGCGGCCCTGGGCACGCGCCGCCCGGATGTGTCCCGCGCGCATTGCGGAGTTGGTCTGGCGCTGCGCCTCCTGCCCTTGTCATCCATGCTGTTCGCGTTCTTCTGGTCGCGGCCGCACGTCGGTCCCAGTCTGGCCATCCCCTGGAACATCTTCATCGTCGCGGCCTCGCTCTTCTTCGTGCTCTCCGCGGTTCGCGGCTCCTCGCCCGTTCGCATCGCGGCGGCCGCGGCGCTGGTGGGGATCGCTTTGCGCTTGCTCCACTTCTCCCGCTTTTCCATCGACGTGGGCGGCGACATGCTGCCGCTCACGCGCAGCGCCCTCGACAGCTTCTTGGCTGGCCGCAGCCCCTATGCCTACCACCACGTCCCCGACCTCCTGCCACTGACCTACTACCCGCTCACCTGGCTGGCCTATCTGCCGGCCTATCTGCTGCACATCGATCTTCGCTGGACCAATCTCGTCGCCGAGCTGGCCATCCCGGCCGCCGCGCACTACGC
This sequence comes from Pseudomonadota bacterium, assembly GCA_017881285.1. GTDB lineage: Bacteria > Myxococcota_A > Polyangia > Fen-1088 > Fen-1088 > Fen-1118. Next base: position 750 of record JADGRD010000186.1, read on the forward strand.
CGGGCGACGCCCAGGAGAGCGGGAGGCTCAAGCAGCCGGTGACTCGGCAGGATCCGCGCTGCTCCTCTGGTCGTTCGTCTTTCTCCTGCCCAGTTCCGTCTTCTTCGACCGCATCACGACGGCTCCCGTCGCCTGGGCGCTGCTCGCCTGGACCCTGGCGGTCGCGATCCGCGGGTCGCGCTGGGACTGGTTGCTGGCCGGCCTGCTGGCGGCGGCAACCCCGCTGGCGGCCTTGCCGGCCCTGTTTCTGGTGCTGACCTGGTGGCGCCGGCTCTCGTGGCGGCAGGCCATGGGGCGCGCGGCCGCGGCGGTGGCGGTGGCCTTGATCTTCATCGTGCCGTTCTACCTGTGGTCGCCGCGGGGGTTCCTCGACGGCGCTGTCTTGTGGTTCAACGATCTCGACCGCTTTCCCGGCACGAAGTGGCGAGCCCACCAGACCTGGCAGCGCTACGTCGGGTTTGGCGGCTTGTTCTGGCGGGTTGGACTGGCGAGATGGCTGGCGCCAATCCAGTGGACGCTGGTGGCCGGGCTTGCCGCCCTCTACCTGCGCCGAGGAAGTGGCCGCCATCTCCTGCCTGCCTACCTGGCGAGTGCCTTCATCGCCTTCATGGTCTTCAACAGCGTGCACTGGCCCTATTTCTATCAGCCGGCCCTGTGGTGCGGCCTGGTGGCCCTGGCTGCCCCGGCCAATGAGACATGATTGACGCAAGAAGCCTTCCGCGGCCACCCATTCCCGGGCATGGCGGTGCCACTTCGGGCTTTGTCTCCGGCGCTTTCGATGGGAGAAACCGATAGCCATGAGTCGCATCGGAGACGGCTGGCGCAGAATCTTGTCCGTGCTGCCTCGCGGCCGTCCCGGCCTCTACCTGTTTGTCGCCGTGGCCTGCCTCAACTTCGCGGGGATGAGTCGGGAAGTGCCCTGGGGAGACGCCCGGCCGGTCTTCGAGGTCGCCGAGTCGATGGTGCACGGCCGCGGCGTGTCCGTTCGGACCCGCTGGCCCTCCGACGTGCCACCAGCTCCCGATGGCAGATACTATGCAGCTCAGCCCTGGCTTCCTTCCTTGCTCCATCTCCCCGGCCTGGTTCTGTGCGCGCCGCTATCCCACGTCAGCGTCGGCTCGGAGGTCGCCCACCTGCGGGATGCTCTCTCCTGCCACTTGGCCGGCAGCCTGCTGGGGGCGCTGGTCGTCTGGCTGTTCTTTCGCCTCTGTCTCCGGCACGGCGCCTCGCCACCCGTGGCGCGGTTCGCGGCGATCCTTCTCGCCGTGGCAAGCATGGTCTGGGTCTACGCGCGTTCGCCCTTCACCGAAATTGTCCAGACCGCTTGCTTCACCGGCTTCTTTCTCGAGCTCACGCAATTGGCGAGGCGGCTCGATCGGCGCACGGCCCTGGCCGTCGGGATCTGGGCTGGCCTGCTGCTCAATACCAAGTACATCTACGCCCTCTGTCTGCCGGGCGCCCTGCTCGTGATCGTCCTCGCGCACCGGAAGAACTGGCGCCCACTGCGCGAAGCCGTCGCTTTCGCGGCGGCGGGCCTGCTGCCCGGGCTGCTCATGGTTCTCCTCTACAACTACCTGCGCTTCGGTGACGTCACGCGCACCGGGTACTCGAAGCTGGGGAGCGCGATGGTGGAGAACGTCTTCATGAGCACCTGGGGCTTCCTCTTCTCACCGGGGAAGAGTCTCTTGCTTTACACGCCGCCGCTCGGGCTGGCGGTCCTCGGCTGCTTGCGCTTTGGACGCGCCCATCGTTGGTCGGCGGTGGCCATGCTGGTGACCATCCTTCCCGTCATCTTGTTCTATGCCCGGTTTCCGTCTTGGTCGGGCGACTGGGCCTGGGGGCCGCGCTACCTGGTGTTCGCCATTCCGGTTCTGCTCCTGCCCAGCATCGCGTTCTTGTCGAGCATGCGCTGGCCGGGCCGGTCGCTGGCGGCCGCGGTTCTGGTCATGGGAATCGGCGTGCAAGTCCTCGGCAACGCGTTCTACTGGGATCACTATCTTCGCATCGTCCTCGACGTTCGCACGAAGTGGCTCGGCCAGGTGAATCGCACCGGAGCCTTGACGGTCGACAAGGGCGGCTACTGTGAAGGCTGCTTCGAGGATGTCTACCCCATGGTCTGGCTGCCGCCGTTTCAGCCGATTCTCGGGCACCTCTGGCTCATCCGCCACGTACCCTTTCACGACGATTGGAAGCAAGCCAGGTTGGATGCCCCCTGGCGTCGCCACACGCGTCTCGATGTCGATGCGCAAGGGACGTGGGATCGGGTCAGAATGGATCACTGGCTCTACGACACGCACCAGTATCGGAGCCTAGGATGGATCGTGCTCATCCTCCTGGCGGGAACGGGCACCGCCGCCAGCGTCCTCTTCGTTCGCCGCACGCGCGATGGCTAGCCATGGCTGTGCAAGGCCAGGAGCCAGGCGCCGGAGAGCAGGCCGACGGTGGCGAGCAGGCAGAGCCCCTGACCCAGGGTGCGCACGGGACGCTTGACGAAGAACCCGAGGAAGATTCCCGATAGGATGCCGAAGCCCAGGCCGGCGGCGTGCGCGACCACGTCCGAGCGCTCGCCCATGCCGAGCATGGCCAAGAGCCCAAGGGTCGCCGCGATGCCGAGCAACGCGCGCCGGCCGCGGCCCACGGTGGCGTCGCGGTACCGGCGTACGAACTGCAGCCCGCCCAGCACGCCCAGCGCGCCGAAGGTCGAGGTCGAGGCCCCAACCGAGTTGTGCGTTGTCGAGTAGAGGTACGCGGTGAAGAGGTTGCCGGCGGCGCCCGTCAGCAGCGTGACCAGCAGGGCGAGTCCCGGTCCCAACCAGCGGCCGAGCGCAGTCACGAAGACCAGGCTGGCGACCGCGTTGCCGGCCACATGCATGGCGTCCGCGTGCAAGCAGAGCGCGGTCACGGCTCGCCACAGTTCGTGATCGCGCACGATGGCCCGCGCCACCGCGCTGCCGTGGCGAAACCAGCCTTGCACGTCCGCGCCACCGCGCGGCCCGCTGACCACGAAAAAGGCGATGATGGTGATCGCCATCGCCACCCCGACGAAGGACGGCCCGTGATCGGGCACCGCGCTCTCGCGCGGCGGACCTTCCGCGGCTTCCCGGTCCTGGGCATCGAGCGCGGCGATGGCTGGCGCTACCATGCGCGGCGGCACCACGACCGCGAAACCGGTTTCCGTCGGCACCACCCGGTGTGGGATGGCCATGGCCTCGAGGACCAGGGAAAAGCCCTCGGCCTGCCCGCGATCGAGGAAGGCGCGCACCACGGCTTCGGTTGGAACTTCGGCTGCCACCTGCCTTGATGATAGCAGGCGCGGCCGCGCGCGATCATCTCAGCCGGACCACACGGCGACCGCCGACCCAGCGGCGGCGAGATCTTGCTGGGTGTCGATCTCGCGCCACTTGCCGTCGATGAAGACCGGGACCAGGCGAGCGCCGGCGCCGGCCAGGGCATTGAGCGCATCGGTGAGGTAGGCCTGGCGCAGGAGCTTCGCGCGGCCGAAGGGCGCTTCGGGGCCCGGCCCGTCGAGCGCGGCCCGCCAGAGCTCCGTGAGCGAGGTGGCGCCGGCCGCCGAGAAGTGCGCGAGCCCGATGAATTCGCCCGCGGCCTGCGGGGCGGTCACCGCCTGCTTGCCGACCTGCAAGACGCGGCTTTCCCCGGCCACGCCTTGGACCAGCGCCAATTCGGCCTCGGAAACCGGGTGCAGATCGCGCCCCTGGTAGGTGTCGGCCCAACGCCGGTCGATGACCAGCGACGCGGCGACGCCGGGCGCGGCGGCTGCGGCGGCGAGCGCGGCGACCGCGGCGGGCGCGTACACGATATCGCAGTACGAGAAGTAGAAGCCGCCGGCGAATTCGCCGGCCGCGTACATCAGCGAGGCGAGGATGTTGTTGCGTTCCCATTCCGGGTTGTCGACGAAACGCACCGGGAAGTCGCCCGTCTCGATGCGATCGCCCAAGTATCCGCGCACGATGACGATGTCGTCGATCCCGGCCGCCGCCAAGGCGCGGAGCTGCCAGTGCAGGATGGCTCGCCCACCTACCCGCACCATGCACTTGGGAATCTCGTCGGTATTGCCGCCCAGGCGGCGGCCACGGCCAGCGGCCACGATGATGGCTCTCCGGCACGTCGAGGTCACGAACGGCCCAACTTCAGCGCTACCGAGAGCAACGAACGGCCGGCATAGGCCGCGTTGATGGCGATGTACACATGCAGGAAGACATCGAGTTGATCCGCGAGGGCGACGATGAGGATGTAGCTCGGATAGTGGACGAGGAAGCGGCCCACATCCTCCACCAGACCGATGACCGACATCGCCCGGGCCGGCGCGGCTGCCGACGCGAACCCATCGCCATAGTCGCCCGCCGACGCCGGCCGGGCCGCGCCGGTGGCCGCGAGGTATTCCGGCCGGCGCATGAAGGTGGTCAGGCTGATGGCGCAAGAGACGACCACGAGTCCCAGCAGGGCCTCGACGAGCCACAGCTCATGGCCGTCGGCCCGCCACAAGCGGATCCCGCAGGCCGCGACGAGCAGAAACGCCTTGAGCTCGTCCATCAGGAAGTCAAGGTGGGCGCCCACCGGGGATGAGTGGTGCCGCAGCCGGGCGAGCTGGCCATCCACGCAGTCGAGCACGTACGAGAATTCGAGCACCGCGACCGCGGCGACGAGCCACAGGTGACCGCGCTCGATCGCCAGGCCCGCCATGGCGGCCACGAAGGTGACGAGCGAAAGAAACGTAATCTGGTTGGGTGTGGTGCGGGTCTTGGCTAGCGGGACCAGCAGCACGGCGGCCAGCGGGCGCGCGACGAAGCGGTTCCACAGGATGTCCTTGGGCTTCTTCGTCTCACGGTAGACGGCGGCGATTTGGGAAAACAGGCTCACGGCTTGGCTGCTAGCACTAAAGCGCCATCCGGGAGGACGGGCAAGTTCTACTCGTGCGGAGCGAACCCTTACGGGCTTTCCCTGCTCAATGCCGCCCGAAGGGCATCGACCAGTAGACCCAGTACGCCAGCACGATGCCCAAGCCGATGGCCAGGCCCGTAAGGATGTAGACCTGCACCGGGCGCTCCAGCGACTTCTTGCGCGCCGACGCCGGAGAACGCCGATGTCGCGGAACCTGGACGGGCTGTGGTGTGGGCCGCCGAACGGGGGGCGGCGGTGGCTCCTCCGCCACCTCGACTGGCGCGTGCGCCTGCCGAACCGGGCTCGAACGTCTCGGCTTCGCTTCGATGGTTCCCGAGGTCGGCCGCAGGTCGTTGGACCCGGGCGGATTGTCGGCATGCGTGGGAGGCGCTGGCCCCTCGGCATGCGTCGCGGGTGGGACGGTGGTTGGCGGCGCCGGTTGCCTGGCCGCCGCGTGCGCTGGGCCTGGCACTGCCGTCGGCGGCGGTGTTGCCAGTTTGGGCGGGGTGGGCCTTGCTGCCGTGGACACGGGCGTGGGGCCCCTGGGCGGGGCCAATCCCGGCGCCTGAGGTGCGGCCGGCTTGTGCGGCGCGGCAGCGGCGACAGGGGAGATCGCTGGCTTGGGCGGCGCAGCAGCGGCGGCTGGGGACACTGCGGCCGGCTTGGGCGGCGTGGCAGCGGCGACAGGGGAGATCGCTGGCTTGGGCGGGGCGACCGCGGCGGCTGGGGATGGTGCTGGCTTGGGCGGCGCAGCAGCGGCGACTGGAAATACCGCTGGCTTGGGCGGCGCGGCAGCGGCGACCGGGAATACCGCTGGCTTGGGTTGCGCAACCGCGGCGGTCGGGGGCGCCGCCTGCCGGGACAGGGTTGGCACGGCAGGCGGCCGGGGTGCCGCCAGTGTCGCCGACTTGGCCGGAGCGGGTGGAGCGGAAGGACCCCTCGCGGCCGGCCGGGTGGCCACCGGCTGAGGCACAGCCGCTGCCGGCGCGAAAGCTGGGATCCCGCGCTTGGTCAGCTCGGGCGGGAAGGAATCAGGGGGTGCCTCGGGCGCCGGACCGGCCGCGGCCGCTGGCCGGGCAGGAGGTGGGGGCGCGACCGGCTGGGGTGGCGGTGGCAGGCGCAGCGCGGGCCGCGACGGCGGCGAAGACGCGGGCGGCGCTGGCGCGATCGGCGCGGGGGCTGCGGGCCTGACTGGCTGGAACGGAGCCGTCGGCATCGGCGCCATCCGCGCCGCCTGGGCCGGAGCAGGGGGCGGCGGGGCCTGCGTTGCCGGCACCATGGGCAGGGTGGGGTGCCGCTTGCGATCCGGTTTCGCGCCCGGCTCCGACTCGCGCTTGTGTACCCAGCCAGAGGGTAGCGTGGGCGCGGGCAGGACGTAGTCGG
>JADGRD010000187.1 GCA_017881285.1 Pseudomonadota bacterium
CGTCACCCGGAGCACTCCTTCGTCAACCTCGACGCCCTGACCTACGCGGCCAATCCGGGCAGCCTGGCCGAGCTGGTAGGGCGCAAGAACTACACCTTCGTGCGCGCCGACCTGGTCGACTTCGAAGCCGTGCGCGCGGTCTTCGCCCAGCACCGTCCCCAGGTGGTCGTGCACTTCGCGGCCGAGAGCCACGTCGATCGTTCCATCGCCGGCCCGCGCCCCTTCCTGCGCACCAATGTCGAGGGCACTTTCAACCTGCTCGAAGCTTGCCGCGAGCTGTGGCAAAGCGGCGAGGGGCTGCTGCACCACGTGTCCACCGACGAGGTCTACGGCTCGCTCGGCCCCGAGGGGCTGTTCACCGAGGAAACCAAGTACGACCCGTCGAGCCCCTATTCCGCGTCCAAGGCGGCGAGCGATCATCTGGTGCGCGCGTGGGGCCGCACCTTCGGCTTGCCTACCAAGATCACCAACTGCTCGAACAACTATGGGCCGTTGCAGTTTCCCGAGAAACTGATCCCGCTCATGATCCAGAACCTGCTCGAACGCAAGCCGTTGCCCGTGTATGGCAAGGGCGTCAATGTCCGCGACTGGCTCTATGTCGGGGATCACTGCGAAGCGATATGGACCGTGGTGCACAAGGGCCGCGTGGGCCAAATCTACAACATCGGTGGCCGCAGCGAGCAGCGCAACATCGACGTGGTCAAGCGCTTGTGCGCCATCGTCGCCGAGGAGACCGGCGCTCGCGAGTCGGAGCTACTCGACCTCATCACGTATGTGAAGGACCGGCCCGGCCACGACGAGCGCTACGCCATCGACGCGACCAAGATCGAAAACGAGCTGGGGTGGAAGCCACAGGAAACCTTCGCCACCGGGCTGCGCAAGACCGTGCGCTGGTACCTGGACCACCAGGACTGGGTGGCAAGCGTGCGCACCGGCGAGTATCGTCGCTGGATCGAGCAAAACTACGGAGGCCGCTAGCCATGGTAAGCAAGGGCATCATTCTCGCCGGTGGCTCGGGCACGCGGCTGCACCCGATCACGCGCGCGGTGAGCAAGCAGCTCATGCCGGTGTACGACAAGCCGATGATCTACTACCCGCTCTCGGTGCTCATGCTCGCCGGGATTCGCGAGGTGCTGGTCATCACCACGCCCGACGACCAGGGGCCGTTTCGCAAGCTGCTCGGCGACGGTTCGCAGTGGGGGCTTTCGATTCACTACGCCGTGCAAGCGAGTCCCGACGGACTGGCGCAGGCCTTTCTCATCGGCCGCGAGTTCATCGCCGGCTCGCCCTGCGCCCTCGTGCTCGGCGACAACATCTTCTACGGCCATGGACTGGGCGGCCTCTTCAAGAAGGTGGCGCAGCGCAAGCAGGGCGCGACCGTCTTCGGCTACTTCGTGCAGAACCCCGATGCCTACGGCGTGGCCGAGCTCGACGACGCGGGGCGGGTGACTGGGCTCGAGGAAAAACCGAAAGCGCCCAAGAGCAACTACGCGGTGACCGGGCTCTACTTCTACGACGAGAATGTGGTGAGCCTGGCCGAGTCGCTGCGCCCGAGCGCGCGCGGCGAGCTGGAGATCACCGACTTGAATCGCCTCTACCTCCAGCGCGGCGAGCTTTTTCTCGAAAAGATGGGGCGCGGGGTGGCCTGGCTCGACACCGGCACGCACGACTCCCTGCTGCAAGCGGCGCAGTTCATCCAGACCATCCAGGCCCGCCAGGGGCTGATGGTTTCTTGTCCGGAGGAGATCGCGTTCGCCAAGGGGTGGATCGACGTGGCCCGGTTGAAGGAACTGGCCGGTCCGCTGGCCAAGACCGCGTACGGACAGTACCTGCTCGCCCTGGCCCAGCGAGGTCAGCCATGAAAGTCACGCCCATGACCCTGCCCGAGATCCTGCTCATCGAGCCGCAGCGCTTCGGCGACGCCCGTGGGTATTTTCTCGAAACCTGGCGGCAGGAGCGCTACCAGGCGGCCGGCATCACCTTGCCCTTCGTGCAAGACAATCTCTCACGCTCGGCGCACGGTATTCTGCGTGGCCTGCACCTGCAGCACCCGAACGACCAGGGCAAGCTGGTCTACGTAATCGAGGGCGAAGTCTTCGACGTCGCGGTCGACGTGCGGGTCGGCTCGCCGAATTTCGGCAAGTGGACCGGCGCGACGCTTGCGTCGGAGGATCACCGCCAGCTCTGGATCCCGCCGGGCTTTGCCCATGGGTTCTGCGTGACGAGCGAGACCGCGCTGTTCGCCTACAAGTGTACGGCGCCGTACTCGGCGGCGGATGAGGTCGGGGTGCTGTGGAACGATCCGGCGCTCGGCATTCCCTGGCCGATGGGGGCGCCGCGGCTCTCGGCCAAGGACGGCGTTCTGCCCCGGCTGGCCGACATCGATAAGGCGCGCCTGCCGCGCTTTGGGGGCTAGAGTATGGCCGTGCCCATTCTTCTTCTCGGCGATCGCGGCATGCTCGGGCGTGCCTTCCGCGAACTGTTCACGCGCGCGGCCCGGTCCTACCAGGGGTTCGACCTGCCCGATCTCGACGCCGCGGATGGAGCCCAGGTCGCGGCGCTGTTTCGCAAGCCGTGGAGCGCGCTCATCAACTGCGCGGCGTTCACCAATGTCGACGCCGCGGAGGCCGACGAGGCAGCCGCCCTGCGCGGCAACGCGACCGCCCCGCGCGTGCTGGGGCAGGCCTGCGCGGCCGCGGGGATTCCGTTGCTTCACTTCAGCACCGACTACGTCTTCGACGGCAAGGCGAGCGCGCCGTATCCGGCGGACGCGCCCGTGGATCCGCTCGGCGCCTACGGCCGCACCAAGGCCGCGGGTGAACAGGCCATTGCCGCCAGCGGCGCGCGCCACCTCATCGTGCGCACGAGCTGGCTCTACGCCCCCTGGGGCAATAACTTCGTGCGCACCATGGCCCGGCTGACGCGCGACAAGCCGTCGCTCAAGGTCGTGGCCGACCAGCGCGGCCGGCCGACCAGCGCCGAGCACCTGGCGGCTACGGCGCTGGCGCTGCTCGACCGCGGCGCGACTGGAACCTTCCACGTCACCGACGGCGGCGAGTGCACCTGGTACGAATTCACCCTCGCCATCGCGAAGCAACTCGGCCGCACCTGCACCATCGAGCCGTGCACCACCGCCGAATTCCCCCGACCCGCGCCACGCCCTGCCTACAGCGTGCTCGACCTCAGCGAGACCGAGGCTCTGCTCGGGCCGATGCCCGACTGGCGGGCCAACCTGGGGGATGTGCTTGCAAGGCTGGAACCGCTGTAGTCGGGGAGGGCACAGAGAAGACAGAGGGCACGGAGCGGGTGTACGATCTCTGGGGGCCGCTTTTCGCGGGCGCCTGGAGGGCTTCATGAAGGACGCTTTCAAAATCATCTCCTGGTGGTCACTTCCCTTCTGTGTCGCGCTTTGCGCCTGCTCGTCGAAGTCGGCGGGCTCGGACCCAGGGCCCAACCTCGTCTACCCCGATGGCAGCGTGGCGCCGACGCCAGTGTGCCTGTCGGAAGGCGGCACCGCGCCGGTCGCCAAGCCCGTGCGCGTGCACACCATGACGGGCGACAAGTCATGGGCCGAGACCGGCTGGTTCTCCTCGCCGGGTCTGGTCGATCTGAATGGCGACGGCAAAAAGGAGATCGTCGCGCCCTTCTACAGCTTGTTCGTGTTCGACAGCGCGGGCAACTTGCTCTCGACCATCAAGGAGGGCGCCTATACCAAGGACCGAATCTATGCGTCGGCGGTGGTGGCCGATCTCGAAGGCGATGGCGTGATGGACATCGTGGCGGCCGGCGACCAAGGCACCGTCGCCGCCTATGAATGGAAGAACGGCGCGCTGACCATCAAGTCGGGCTGGCCGGCCTCGACCACCAGCGGCGGACAGTCGCCCGAGGGGCGCGGCATGGCGGCGGCCGATGTCGACGGGGACGGCAAGATCGAGGTCGTGGTCACCACGACCAACACCTCGGACACCGGCGCGCAAGTCTTTGTCTTCTCGCCGAACGGCAAGCTCTTCCAGCCCGCGGGCACGAGCTGGCAAGCATGGCCTCGCTACAACACGCGCTCGGGGGTGGGTGGCGACACGGACACGAACGGCCCCGGCCAGAGTGGCTACGGCTGTTACGGGCTCAACGTCGGCATTGGCAACATCGACGATGACGCCAAGTTGGAGATCATCGTCACCTACGACAACCACCAGATCAACGCGTTCAAGCCCGACGGCACCTCGATGCTGGCGTCGTCCTACTTCACCAACCACGGCAACGAGTTTCTCGGCAATCGCCTCGATTGGGGCCAGTTCATTCGCTGGGTCGATCCGGTTGTCGAAGAGAACCACTATCACCTGCACACCGGCGATTGGCCCGACATCAAGACCACCATGTGGCTGCAGTGGACGGCCTCGCCGCCCTCGGTGGCCGACCTCGACGGCGATGGCAAGAACGAGGTCATCGGCATACCCAACGCGGAGATGAAAGAGCCCTACGAAACGCAGGGCTACGCCTTCATGGTGTTGCAGGGCGCGTCTGGCGACGGCTCGCGCAGCGCCATGCGCCTGCCGGGCTGGGAGACCCTGCCCATGTCGTCCAAGCCAGCGGTACGTGCCTCCGGCGACTGGTATCCGCCCGACGGCGTTCCCGCCCCGGCCATCGCCAGCATCCTCGGCGACAGCCGACCGGAGATCGTCGCCGCGATCAACGACGGGGCCGTTTATGCCATGGGCCCGGATGCGCAGCTTCTGTGGCGCTACGACTACGCCAAGGGCGCGGCCAAGACCTTCGCCTCCGAGCCGGCGGTCGTCGATCTCAACCGCGATGGCGTGCCCGAGATCGTGTTCGGGACCTATTCCCTCGCCAAGAACGCCGGGCGCCTGGTCGTGCTCGACAACACCGGGCAAGAGCTCTACGACATCACGCTCGAAAACCAGGGCGACGGCGGCGGCAATGGCACCGGCGTGCCGGCGGCGCCGTCGGTCGCCGACCTCGACGGCGACGGCAATCTGGAGATCGTGCTGCTGACCTTCGATCATGGCGTCGACGTCTACACCGTGCCCGGCTCGGGCACGCAATGCCTGCCGTGGCCGACCGGGCGGGGCAATCTCCTGCGCAATGGCCAGGGCCCGGCGTACGTGCGCTAGCCAGCGTGGGGTCGGGACGACAGTCGAATCGTGCTGTGATATTTCACACAGGGACGCCAGCCCCGGTTGTGACCAAGGGCGGTATTCGTGGCAGAATGCCGAGCCATGAAGACGATGCGCTGGGTGTCGAGTGTTGGCGTGGTTTCACTGCTATTCGCTTGTAGCAACCAGGACCAAGTGCGAGATGCCGGGCCGAAGGATGGTCCGGCCGCACTCGCGGATCTGGCGCCGGTCAGGGACACGGCCGTTGCGGATCTCGGCCGCGACTCGCTCGAGACGCCTGCACCGCGCGACGCCGCCGCCGAAGTGCCCGCGGCGGATCTTGCTCCCGAGGTCACCACCGTCGCGGACGGCGCACCCGATGTCGCCGCAGCCGAGGCCTGGCCTTCCGATCCCCGGGCCTTGGTCGAGGTCGGGACCGAGGCTGCGGGAGTCGATCTGGGCCCAAGCTGGGACAGTGGCGCGGTGGAAGCGCCCATCGATACCCAGGCCGAGACCGTCAAGCCGGACTCGGCGGCGCCCGACACCGGGCCCGATGCCGTGGCCGATGCCCCACCGCCCCCGAACCTCACCTGCCGAAACGATTCGGACTGCTGCATCGTCATTGATAACTGCATGGCGATTGCCTATCTCTACAGCAAGGCGCCCGGGGCGACCGAGCCGCCGTCGTTTCCGCCGGAGCCCACCGTGTGCCTGGCTTGCATTCCACCCGCCGTCCAGGTGCGCTGCGCCTCCGGCCAGTGCGTTGGCGAGAAGCTCTCCTCGGTGTACGAAGGCGCGCTCGTCAAGAATCACTGCGGTCCGATCATCTTGACGGACGCCGGCACAGCCTCGCCCGATCAGGTGGCCTACGCTGGCGCGCCGCAGACCTCGTGGAGCTGCGGCGGACCGTAGCGGAGATTCTGCGCGCGATTCGTGGTAGGGGCGAAGCATGAGCCGCCCCCAAGGATCATTGAACGCATTTTCCCTCGGTGCTTTCACCGCGGGGGTTGGCGTATTGCTGGGCGCGTTCGGCGCGCACGCGCTTTCCGCGCTGCCATCCGCCAACCTGGCCTGGTGGCACACCGGCACGCAGTACCTGTTCATCGCCGCGTTCGGGATCATGCTCTACGGGCTCTTCGAGCGCACGCCGCTCGCTTTGCGCAGCCCTGCGGTCATGCTCGCGATTGGCGCCTTGTTGTTCAGTGGCTCGCTCTTCGCCCTGGCTCTGGGCGCGCCACGCTGGCTCGGCATGATCACACCACTCGGGGGCGTGGCGATGATCGTGGGATTCGCGTGGATGGGCTGGCGTGCTCTGCGGGCGGGCAGTGCCGATTCATGAATCGCCCCCACGGCCTCAGATCTTGACCCAAGACCGGCGATACGAGTACGTGGTCAGGTTCACCCAGTCCGGCAGACGCTCGCCCAGGGCCCGAACTTCGGGGCTGGTGGCGGGCGCGCCGTCGCTGCCGCGCAGCTCGACCTCGACCGGCTGCCATCCGCGCAAGGTAAGCTGGATGTCGACGCCGGCCGCGGGCACGCCTTCGAAGTTGACGAGGAACTGGCCGGGGAGCGGCGGGAGCGCGGGGAGTCTCGGGGTGAGCGACCAGGCCAGAAGCGCCGTCGTGGGGAGCAAGAGCCGCAATTGCGGGCTGGTCCCGTCGAGGTGCAGGGTGACTTGCCGCCGGTCGGTGGGGGCATCGTAGTTACTCGCCGTGACCTCTGCATGTGGTGCCGCGATCGCGGGTGGTGGTGCGGGCAGCATGTGCGAGAACGGCGGCGTGAAGAGAGCGAGGCTGGTGGGCCACGACGCTGGCACGGGGACCGCGTCCGGTGCTCTCACCGCCGGGATTCCTCTCGCGGGTAACGTATCTGCATCGGCGACGGTATCCGGC